>NZ_JBLIYT010000013.1:0-187080 GCF_057480795.1 Pseudomonas sp. P110(2024) | reverse complement strand
GGGTACACGCTATTGCAAGCTAGCGGAAAGCTTCGCTGCGATGCTCACGCTGGCTTGCTGGCGGCGGTGTTTACGACATTACTTTTCGTACACTGCCTAATCTCGGCCTACCTACATGACAGCTAGATCCCTTCGCTGCCAGGAGCTGGAATTAGAGTAGGAAAAATAAATCTGTCCCCTTTTCTACTCTCCAACGCCACGACGAGGGGGCTTGATCACTGATCGATGAAGCCGTGTGACGAACCAGTGTTGAGACCATTTCCACCGGTAAGCGCTGCCTGGCTCTGCAGAAGGCGCCTGTACGAGTGCTGTTGGGCTTCATACCGTTGCAGGATCGCTTGATGGAAAAGTCATTGACCGCCTGCTGGCAGGAGCGATCAGCATTCATTGCTTGAGCCAGGAACATCGAGAGCGTTTCAGTCGGTGGGAATAGGCGCTCTCGATGTGCTGGCAACAATGACTCGACACGCTTTAGCAGTTCGGGGGCCATGAGGAGATCGAAAAATGCCTGAGCGTCACTGGTCGAAGCATGGTGGCGGAAACGCTGCTGTTGATGCTGCAGGATTTGACGTCTACGATCCATTCTGGGCTGCGTCCTTGGCTTAATGGTGTGTGTTCGTAACTATCACCGTAGACCAAGGCCAGCCCTTCTTCATTTTTTCTTGTGGATCAAAGGGTTGGCTGTTAAGTAAGTGCCATTCAAATCTGCCCCTTTTTGGTCCTACAAACCGAAATTAGAGTATGTCCCTTTTCGGTCTTACTCAAGCTTAGCCCCTTGTGGCTCAAGCAATCCGCGCTCGGGAATCATTTAGAAATTTACTTCCTATCACCCCACTTGAAATATGAAGCAACACATATCCCAAGCCACACAGGTACTGCATAAGCTAAAAAACCAGGAAATAATCCGGAGATATCAGACCAGCCAAAATTCCACGCACCATGCTCATAATAAACAATTATAGCCCCTAAAAAATTTGCCATAACACCTGTAAAGAAAAATAAAGCAACTAAATATATAAAAAGCAGCACATAAGCTTGAAACCTCGACTTAGGCTTAATCACTTATTATCTCCCATTGCTCCTAACTTACCGCCTACAACCTCGGACGTCTGAGAAGCCACGGAGGCACCTACCGCCTCAGAATACCTTCCGGCATACGGCTTTAATTTATCGGTTACAACCTGTCCAGCTTTCAGGCCCACCGCACCGCCAATGGCCGCACCTAAAACTGGATACATTGGACTATCACCTTTAATCAAGCTCCCTAAGAATGCCCCTCCCATACCTGCACCAATAGTGAATGCGGCCCCGCGACCTTGAGTTGCACCACCCACAGTGGTAGCAATGGCAGCATCCACATAACTAAACGGCTTATCCGTAGACAATTGATAGCTAATGTTAGCACCACCGCCAATGACACCGCCCATCGCTGTGCCAGCAAGTCCTGCCGGGGGCGATATAACCGTGCCCAACGCAGCTGGAGTATACACCCAACCAGCTACATAATCATGACCAGGGCCTTTGTACCCATCGCTTCTAGCCAAGGACTGGAACGCATCAGAAATCTGCTCGGGTGTCTTGCCTTGCTCCGCCATAGATGTTCCTAAGCTAGCAGCTTCCGCCCCCCAACTTCCCCCTGGATGTAAAAAGTCATTATAGCGCTGAGCGTTTCCAGCCACCCAACTGGCGGTTTCAGGGTTCCCGTTACCCAGGGCTCCTGCCAAAACCCCAATAATCTGGGCGGTCGCCACCTTGAACTGGTCGTCCGTAGCAAACCGTGAATCGAGATACTTACCTAAACCTGCACTTGTAGCCGCCGTGAGCCCCTGCGCTGCAGCACCTGCCAGTGCCCCTGTTTTGAAGTCTCCTCCCTTGGCGGATGACAGCGCTCCACCCAAGACTGCGTGCATTAGGATTTTTTGTGCAGAGCCAGGACTGACGTTGAGATATTCAGCTAAATCGCCGACCTGTTTATTACCGAAGGCCGCCGCCAAATCCAATCCTTCAGACACAGCAGCAGCCCCAAGATTATCTTTGAAGCTGCCTCCATTTATCGCTGTGTTCACACTGCCAGCGACCAAAGCATGTGTGCTGCTACGAAGGATGTTCTGGCTGACCGAATTCCAATCCAACATACCAGAGCTATACCCTGGATTACTGATGCCATTGGCACTCAGAACCAACGGACCATCAGGATTCCACCCCGCAACTGCTGTGTCTATTCCACTCAAAATTCCGCTTGTTACCATCTGCGTAGCGTATCCCTTTATGGCCTTGCTGCTGGTTGCCGCTTTTAGGCCTGCACCGATGTCTCCACCACCGTTTATGGTTCCTACGGCAAAGTTACTGGCCATGGCACCTGCAAGCGGACCAAGATAGACGCTCGCGACAATCGAAATAATCAGGGCGGGTGCTGCTCCCAGCCCTGAATTTTTGTAATCCCAGCTGTCGTGAATTTCTTTTACTACTCGCCAATCCACTTGTCCGCTGGCCTCGGCCTGCTTGATCCACGCCAGTTGGGGCTCTGCTCGGACCATTGCATCAATCGTTTGGCTGACGGTGTTTTGGTCAATTTGCTTAATATCAATATTTATTTTGCCAGCGGCCCGAATCGCCAATTCCCCCTGGGTTACCATCAAGGTCTGGCGCAGCGTCTCATCCGTACTTCCCTTACCTTTGGCGCTGGTCCACGCCAGGTCCGATTTGCTCTTCTCGTGACTCTCCTGATGCATGTCCTTGACCGCTTCGAAGGTCACCGAACCGCCGCTATCAATAGTCAGGTCCGCACCGGAGGCGAGTTTCGCGCCCTGGTACAGCTGGTCACCGCCGCTCTCGAGGGTCAGGTCGCCACCACTGGTGATCTCACTGCCCACCGCCTTCACGTCGGTCACTTCATCACGCTGGGTCTTCTTGCTCCCCCAACCACCCTTCTTGTTCATGTCATACAGCGAGTACTGGCTGTCGTTGGCGGCCAGCAGCTCGAGCTTGTCGCCGGCCACCAGGTAGGCTTCGTCGCCGGCGCTGGCCTTGCTCGCCACCATGCGCAGGTCGCGCCCGGCGTCGATGGTCAGGTCGCCGCCGGCCTTCACTTCGGCCGACTGCTGCTCGACGTCGTCCTCCTGGCGCTCGTACTTGGTCTTGCCTTTCTTACCCTTGGCGTAGCTGTGCTCCTCGTTCGCCGCGGCGGCCAGGGTCACGTCGCGCCCCGCCTGCAGGGCCAGGTCGCGGCGGGCCTCGATCTCGCTGGCGACGATGCTCAGGTCCTGGCCGGCCGTGGCGGTGAGGTTGCCGCCGGCCTTCACCTCGCTGCCGTACTGGGTGATGCTGGTGTCGTGGCCACTGACGCGGCGGCGCTGGTACTCGTGGCTGTCGACACCTTCCTGGCTGGCGATGATCAGGTCACGCCCGGCATCCATGTCGATGTTGCCGCCGGCCTGCACGGCGCCGCCGACAATGCCGATATCCTGCCCCGCCGTGATCGTCAGGTTGTTCGCCGCCTCGATGCGCGCGGCGGTGTCGACCAGGTCCTTGGTCACGTGCTCACCGCCCGCGCGGCCTTCCAGGCGGGTGACACTGCGCTCGTTGATCACGTCGCCGGTCAACGCGGTGAGGCTCACTTCACGCCCGGCGATGATCCCGCCCTGGGCGTTGCGGATCGACTCGGTGGCCAGCATGTCCAGGCGCCCGCCCGCCTCCATCAACCCGGCGTTGCCGATGTTGGTGGCGCTGACGGCGAGGTTGTTGGTGGCGCGCAAGGTGCCGACATTGACCAGTTCGCCGCCGCTGATCAGGTTGACGTCGCGGCCCTGGATCAAGGCGCCGTTGGGGGCCACGCGGCCATTGGCATGGGCCAGGTACAGTACCGGGGCGAGTACCTTCTCGCCGTTGACCTCGACCTGCTCCATCCAGACGATGTCGTGGGTCAGCGCCGCCACCTGCTCGGCGCTGAGCGACACGCCCACGCTCAGCGACAGCTTGTCCTTGCTGGCGATGGCGTTGTCCATCAGGTAGCGGAACAGCGTCTCGTCGCTGGTCATGCCGTCGATGTAGCGCTGGCCGGTACGGGCCACCACCGCCTCGCGGATCAGGCGCTGCTCGTAGAGGCCGTCGCCCAGGCGCTTGATGGCCTGGTCCGGCTTGATATTGAGCTGGCCGAGCATGTAGTCGGAGCTTAGGAACTGCTTGAGGTCGGTCAGGACCGGATTGGTCTCTACCAGGTACTTGTGCGAGACATTCGGCACGCTGCGCTCAGGCACGCCCTGGACCAGCTTGACCCCGGCGGCCAGGCCGCCCAGCGCCACGCCGGAGCCAGCCACGGCGCCCTGCGCCGCGGCCGCGCCGCTGGCGCCAAGCGTCTGCGCGGCACGGCTGTCGGCGCTGGCCGTGCTGGCCAGCGGTGCGATGAAGGTGCCGCTACCGGCCTGGGTGCGGTCGCCGGTCGCGCCCAGGGCGTCGCCGCTGATCGCGGCCTGGCCGGCCTGGCTGCTGATGCGGAACAGGCCGTTGCTGCCCTGGGGCAGGCTGAAGCTGGGCAGGGTCACCGGGTTGACCTGGCGCTGGGCCAGGTCCGGCGGCAACTGCGGGTTGAGCGCGCGCACCTGGGTCTGGGCCTGGCGCGCATCGGCCGTGGCATCGCCACGGGCATTGATGGTGCCGGCACCGGCCTGGTTGACGCGTACCACGCTGTTGTCGATACGCTGGGTGGCGTTGATGGTCACCGCGCCGGCCGACTGCACCACCGCCGGGGCGACCACGGCGCCGGCAATCGGCGTCTTGTTGTCGATGACGTCATAGATGCTGGCATAAGGATAGCCAGACGCCGCCATGACCTGATCGAGGGTCAGCGAACCCGGGTTCTGGTTGAACTGGTTCTTGGCGTTGATGAAGGCGTTGTACTGCCCGCGATCACGGGTGTACATGCTGGCGGTGAGGTTGCGTTGCTCGCCGCCACCGGCGCCCTTGTTCTCGAACACGGCCGTGTTGATGGCGATATCGCCGCCCGCCGAGACACTGCTGTAGTGGTTGCGGAACGCGTTGCCGGCAAAGGTCAGCTTGCCGCCGCTGGTGATGAAGGCCGTGGGGCTGTCCTGGTCGATGACATCCTGCCAGCTTTCCGTGGCCGAGAAGTACAGCTCGCAACCCTTGCCCTTGCAGCGGTCGTCGGAATACACGTTGACGTAGCCGGCGACCAGCTTCTGCTTCGAGCTCAGGTGTTCCTTGCGGTTGAGCAAGGTGTCCACCGCCAGGGTCATGCTGCCGGCGCTTTCCATGCTGGCGGAGATATTGTCCAGCAACGCGGCGCGGGCGCTGCCGTTGCCGGCCAGGTCCAGGCCGCCGAGGCTGTAGATATCGCCGTAGTAGTTGCTCAGGCTGCCCACGCGCAGGGTCATGTCGTTGCCGCTGAACACCAGGCCGCGCTTGTTGCTCAGGGTGTTGGCGGCAAGTGTCACCGCCGCGGCGCCGCCGAGGGTGCCGCGGTTTTCCAGGCTGGCGGCGTTGACCGTGAGGCCACCGAGGGCGGTCAGGCGACCGTCGTTGCTCAGCAGGTTGCGGGCGGTCACCACGCTGCCGGCGCCACCGGCCAGGCTGGCGGCACTGGACAGGCGGATGTCGGTGGCGCTCAGCCCCAGGCCGCCGAGGCTGCTCAGGCGGCCGTTGCCGTCGTAGTTGCCGGTGAGGTCGAGTTGCAGGCTGCCATCGCTGGCCAGCAGGCCATGGTTGGTCCAGTCGCCACCGCGGCCCTTGAAGCTCTCGACCGCCAGCAGCTTGCCGCTGGCAGTCTGCACGAAGCGACCGATGTCCAGCTCCAGGCGCCGGGCCTGCAGCACGCTGTCGTTGGTCCAGCTGGCGGCGCCGATGCTCAGCAGGCCATCGGTATGCAGCACGCCGCCGGCCTGGGTGACCTTGTCCGAGGCCAGGCCGAAGGTGCCAAGGCCGGTGTGCAGCAGTTGCCCGCCGCTGTTGCTCAGGCCGCCGATCTGCAGGTCGAGGTCGTGGTTGGCGGTGGCCAGCACGCCGTTGTCGTTGAGCAGGTTGCCCGTGACGATGAAGCGGCTGGTGCCGGTCTTGCCGAGGGCGCGCAGGTTGCCCGCGCGGTTGTCGAGCTCGCTGGCGCGCAGCAGCAGGTCGTTTTCGCTTTCCAGCTGGCCGAGGCCGTTGTACAGCGCGCCGCTCAGGCCGAAGTCAATGTGCCCGGCGCCGATCTTGCCGCTCTGGTTGAGCAGCTGCTGGCCCTGCAGGTGCAGCAGCCCGGCGGCGTACAGGCCGCCACCGCGGTTGTCGAACTCGGCGGTGTCGAGCTGATTGTCGCCCCCCAGGGCCGAGAGGTAGCCGCCCTGGTTGTTCACCCGGGTGTCGGCCTTGATGTCCACCGACTGCGCCTGGGTGGTGCCGCCGCCGTTGTCGAACAGGCCGGCGAAGACGCCCTTGAACAGGCCTTTGACCGCGCTGAGCATGCCGTTGCCGCCGTTGTCGAGGCTCGCGGCATGCAGCTCGAGGTCGCCCGCCTGGCTCTCCAGGCGTCCGCCGTGGTTGTTCAGGGCCTTGTCCAGGCGCACGTCGATGCCGCCCTGGCTCTTCAGGGTGCCGGCCTGGTTGTCCAGGGCATTGGCGTGGATGTCGAGCTTACCGTGTTCGCTGAACAGCAGGCCGTCCTGGCCGTTGAGCAGGTCGCCGCTCAGGCGCAGTACCAGGTTCTGCTGGCTGGCCAGGTTGCCGCCGCGGCTGTTGTCCAGCGTCGCCGAATCGACACGCAGCAGGCCGTGGCTGATCAGCTTGCCGCCGTTGTTGGCGATGCTGCCGGCCTTGAGCAGCAGGTCGGCGCCACTGACCAGGCGCGCGCCGTCGGTGTTGAGCAGGGCCCCGGTCAAGGTCAGGTCAAGCAGCGCGCGGCTGGTCAGCTGGCCCTTGGCGTTTTCCAGGCGCTTGCCGACGACGGTGATCGCCTGGCCGTTGATCTGCCCGCCCTGGTTGTCGATGACGGTACCTGCCTGGTCGAACGCCAGGTCGCCGGTGGCGGAAATGAGGCCGCCACCGCTGTTGTCGAGCCGGTCGGTGACACTGAGGGTTATGGCCTGCTCGGAAGAGATGATGCCCTTGCTGTTATGCAGGTTGGCCGCGGTGATCTGTTGGTTACCCTTGCTGACCAGGGCGCCCAGTTCGCGGTTGTCGAGGGTACCGTCCAGGGTCACGCTGAGGTCGCCGTCCTTGCTGGACAGGGTGCCTTCGCCGCTGTTGTTCAGGTCGGTACCCTTGGCCAGCAGGCCCTGCGCGCCGGAAATCAGGCCCTTGCCGCTGTTGTCCAGCAGTGGCGCCTCCACGGTCAGCCGGCCATCGCTGAGGATACGGCCCTGCTGGTTGTCGATGCGCTGGGCGAGCAGGCTGTAGGATTGCTGGCTGGTGACTTCGCCGGCGCTGTTGTCGAGCTTGCCCAGGTTGTGGATGTTCAGTGGACCGTTGGCGCTGATCAGGCCGCCCTGGTTCAGCAGGTCGCCGCCGTTCAGGTCGAGGTCGAGCTTCTGTTCGCCGATCAGCCGCCCCTGGCGCTGGATCAGCGTGCTGACCCGCAGCAGCAGGTCGCCCTTGGCGGAAATTTCACCGCCCTGGCTGGAATCGACCTGCCCCGCCACCAGCGTCAACGCGCCATCGCTGTGGATCCGGCCGCCGCGCAGCAAGGCATCGGCGCCGTTGCGCAGGTCGCCGGTGGTCAGTTTCATGGCCTGCTTGCTGCTCAAGGCACCGCCACGGTTGTCGAGCGCGGCGCTGTCGACGGTCATCGCCGCCTGGCTGATGAGCTGGCCGCCCTGGTGGTTGTCCAGCTGGCCGGTGGTGACGGTCACGCCGGTGTTGCCCGACAGCAGGCCGCGCTCGCTGTTGAGCAAGCCGGCGCTGGTCACGGTCAACGCGCCGACGGCGGACAGGATGCCCTGGTCGTGGTTGTCGAGCTGGCCGCCGATCGTGGCCTTGAGGGCCTGGCCGCTGGCCAGGCTGCCGCCGGTGTAGTTGTCGAGGCGGGTGGCCTCGACCGTGAGGTCATGGCTGGCCGACAACACGCCTGCAAGGCTGTTGTCGAGGACGCCGGCGATGCGCAGGGTCAGGTCCTGGGCACTGATCACTCGCCCGCCACGGTTGTCGAGTTTGTTGGCAACCAGGCTGAAACCGTGATTGGCGGAAATCTCGCCCGTCTCGCGGTTGTCCACCACTCCGATCTGACGCAACAACAGGCTGCCCGGAGAACGCAGCAGGCCGCCGTTGCGGTTCACCAACTGGCCGTGCTGCAGGTCGAGGTCGATACCGGTTTCGCTGACCAATTGCCCGTGGTCGTTCTGGTCGAGGCCGGTCAGCGTGGCATCGATCTGGCCGGTGGCGCTGATGCGCCCATAGGTGTTGTTGTCGAGCTGGGTTCCAACCAGCAGCAGGCTGCCGGCACCGATATTGCCCTTGGCACTGTTGTCGATGGCGCCGCTGCGCAGCTCGGCGTGGTCTTGGGCGCTGATGACGCCGAGGTGGCTGTTGTCCAGGCGACCGGCCTTGAGCAGCAGCCCGGTGTTGGTCACCAGGGTGCCGCCCTGGTTGTCCAGCAACCCCTGGCTGGTCAGGTCCAGGGCCGTGTTGGCCGAGACCTTGCCGCCCTGGCGGTTGTGCAACGTGCCGGCATTCAGGGTAACGGTGGCGTCACTGACGATCAGGCCGGCGTCGCTGTTGTCCAGCTTGCCGTCCAGGGTGACGTCGATGTGCTGGCGGCTGCTCAGCTTGCCGCCGTTGTTGAGCAGCTCCGTGCCGTGTAGGCTCAGGCGGTCATGGCCACTGAGCAGGCCCTTGTTCTGGTTGAGCAGGCGCTGCACGGTGAGGGCCAGGCCACGGTCGCCGATGACCTTGCCGCCTTGGTTGTCCAGCAATTCGCTGGCATTCAGGACGACCTTGCCGGCGCTGGAAATCTCGCCCTGCTGGTTGAGGATGCGCGCCGCGCTGATGTCGGCCACGGTGGTCGCGCCAATCTTGCCGCCCTGCTGGTTGTCGATCGTGTCGGCGGTGAGCAGCAGGCTGCCCAGACTGGTCAACTTGCCGCCTTGATGGTTCAAGTTGCCCAGGTGGGCCTCGAGATCGCCCTTGGCGGTGATGTTGCCCAGGCGCTGGTTGTCGACCGTGCCGGCGATCAGGTCGAGACGGCCATCGCTCTGCAGGTGGCCGGCATCGCTGTTGGACAGGCTGGCGACGTCGATGTGGGCCTTGCCCTTGGTGGTGGCCGCGCCCTTGTCGCGGTTGTCGAAATGCCCGCCGGTGACG
The DNA here is from genome assembly GCF_057480795.1 of Pseudomonas sp. P110(2024). NCBI lineage: Bacteria > Pseudomonadati > Pseudomonadota > Gammaproteobacteria > Pseudomonadales > Pseudomonadaceae > Pseudomonas > Pseudomonas sp. P110(2024). The sequence goes on along the minus strand of NZ_JBLIYT010000013.1, from coordinate 177,795 downwards.
GTCAGCGAGCGGTCGGCGAGGACCAGGCCGCCACGGTTGTCGAGACGCTCGCCGTGCAGGGTCAGGTCGCCGAGGCTCGACAGCAGGCCGTTGTCACGGTTGTCCAGGGTCGCCACCTTGACGCCCAGTGTGCCGTCGCTGCGCAGGTTGCCCTTGCCGCTGTTGTCCAGGCCCACGGCCTTGAGGTCGAGCAGGCGCTTGGCCGAAACCAGGCCTAGACGATTGTCGATGTCGGCGCTGGCGTTGATCAGCACATCGCCGCCAAGCAACTGGCCGCCACCGTTGAGTAGGCCGGCGGTGCTGATGTCCAGGCGATCCGCACTGAGCTTGCCACCGTCCTGGTTGTCCAGCAGCGCATGGGTGGTCAGCTTGGCCTGCCGGTCGCTGCCGACCAGGCCTTTGTCACGGTTGTCGAGCTGGGTGGCGGTGACCTGCAGGCCACCCTGGCCCACCAGGCGGCCGCCCCGGTTGTCGAGGGTTGCGCTGACATCCACCACGGCCTGGCCCTTGCCTTGCAGCAGGCCCTGGTCACGGTTGTCGATCGCGTGGGCGTTGACCGTCAGGGTGTCGTCGGCCAGTACCTGGCCTTGGCGGTTGTCCAGCTGGCCAGCCGTCAGCGTGGTCGCTCGGCCTTTGAAGGTGCCACCCTGGTTGTCGAGGGTGGTGCTGCCGGTGGCCTCCAGGGTGCGGTTGGCCACCACGCTGCCACGGTTGCGCAGGGTCTGGCCCGTGAGGGTCACGTCGCCGTGGGCATTACGGGTGTTGTCCAGCTCCACGCCGGCTTCGATGATGCCCTGGTTGTCGATCCGCGCGCCGGCCACGGTGATGCTGCCCCTGGCGGCGAGGCTCTGGCCGACGGTCACATCGTCACGCACGCGCACGGTGGCATTGCCGGCGGCGTAGGTCTTGCCGGTCAGCTCGGCGCTCTGCGCGGCGACCGTCAGGTTGCCGGCACTGGACGTCTGCGCCAGGGTCACCTTGCCGTTGGCGTCCACCTGGATGTCGCCGGTGGTGGCGGCCATGTTGCCGGCCAGCTTGACGCCCACGCCCTGCTCGGTGCCGACCAGGCGAATGGTGTTTGCATACATGCCACCCAGCGCCGAGCTGTCGATGGCCAGCAGCGGCTTGTCGCCGCCCTCGTCGGCACGCGGCGTGGCCTGCAGGGTGTCGGCCTTGACGTCGTTGCGCCCGGTGACGACGTTCAACTGCTTGGCGTGCAGTTCGGTGTTGAGCTTGGCGCTGCGGGTGATCAGGTCGAACTGGTCGAGGTTGGTGGCATTGAGCGCATCGCCTTCGATGGCGATGTCGCCGCCGTCCACCTGGAAGCGGTCGAGGCGCTCGCCGTCCATGATCGGCTTGCCGGTGGTGAGGGTGGCCCGCGGCGTGTTGATGAAGCCGCAGCCCTTGCAGGTGATGCCATGGGGGTTGGCGACGATGACCCGGGCCGCCTGCCCCGCCACCTCGGTGTAGCCCTGCAGGGTACTGCGGTTGCCGCCGGTGACCTGGTTGAGGATCACCTGGGCCGCCTGGCCCCTGAGGTTGGGGTTGCCGACGATGATGCCGCCCAGTTGGGTCGACTGGGTCTTGCTGGTGGCGTTGTTGAGGATCAGCCCGTTGCTGCCGACGTTGTAGTCGCGGAAGGTGTTGGTCGACAGGCCGCTGCCATTGGGCGTGGCGATGTTGACGATCGGCACCCCGTTGCCGGCCTGCTTGATGCTGGTGTTGGCATTGGCCGCCGCATCGACGGTCAGTTGCGCGGCCGTGGCGACGATGGGGTTGAGGAACAGCACCCCCGCGACGATCAGGGCGATGCATTGGTTCAGTGGGGTGCGGATATCCATGTCGAACAAACTCCAGGCGCGGGCGGCGGTGTCACGGGCAAAGGGTGGGTCGGGACTCAGAAGAACGCGTCGACTCGGAAATAGATCGGGTGTTCGCGGCGGGTGATGACGTCGGGGCGCTCCAGCGAGCGGGCGAAGGTCGCGCTGGCGGCGAAGTACTGGCCGCGCACGTTGAACTCGAAGGCGTTGCCGCTCAGGCGACCATGGTCCTGGCCATTGCCGTGCTGACCCTTGATCACCCCGGCGTCATAGGCGAAGGCCATGCCGTATTCGCGCAGCCACGGCTGCAGTGCTGCCCAGGTCACAGGGCGGCGCCAACGCAACTGGTTGCGCCAGTAACCGCCGCTGTCGCCGGTGAGGGTCTGCTCCTTGAAGCCGCGCACCGAGGTCAGCCCGCCGACGCTGATGCGCTGGCCACTGTAGAGGGCGTCTTCGCTGCGCTGGCCGGTGGCCAGGCTGTCGAAGCTGAACTGCTCGCCCCACAGCTGGAACGGCTGCAGGTAACTCAGGGTGAGGGTGTACTTGTTGTAGCGCGCCACCGGTTCGTTGCCGCGCGGATCGCCCGCGCCCTGGGCGTCGAGCGCGCCGATGCCCTGCTGCCAGCCGGCATCGAGGTTGACGAAGGCGTTGCCGATGCGCCGGCCGTGGTTGACGCCCAGCTGGCGTTCGGTGATACGGGTGCTGGAGACGTCGATCAGGGTGTCGTCCAGGTAGTTGCGCGCACGCAGGTGGCTGACGCCAGCATTGACCGCGGTCTTGCTCAGGCTGTCGCGGTGGATCACCCGTTCGGCCTGGAACTGGTGCACGCTGTTGTCGCCATCGAGCTTGAAGGGGAAACCGCTGGAGGTGTCGCGGGTGCGGTAGTAGTTGTGGTTGTAGCTGTAGTTGAAGGTCCACCAGCCCCACGGCAGGCTGTAGTTCAGGCCGTGGCTGTCGGAATGGCGCCAGTGGTCACTGACCACGTCGCGCCCGCCACGCAGGCTCAGCTGATCGGCCAGGCCCAGCGGGCTGTCCCACTCCAGGCCGAGGTTCATCTGCTGTTCGCCACTGCTGGCGTCACCGTTGTTGTGCCGGCTGGCAGAGACGCGCCAGGGCTTGTCACGCTGGCCCTTGAGCTGGACGCGGCTGCCGCCGACCTCCTGCCCCGGCACCAACTCCACCTCGACCTGGCGCGAGGGCAGGCGGCCGAGCTGGTCGACCATCTGTTCCATTTCGCGCAGGTTGAGCACCTCGCCGGTATTGCCGGGGAAGGCCATGGCCATTTCCCGAGGGCTGGCCAGGGCGGAGCCGTCCAGCCCTTCCAGGCGGCCTTCGACGATGATGATCTGCAGCACGCCGGAGCCCAGGTCCTGCTGGGGCAGGTAGGCACGGGTGGTCAGGTAGCCACGGTTCAGGTAATGGTCGGTGATGCGCTTGAGCAGGTCATTGAGCTGGCCGACTTGCAGGCACTTGCCTTCGTAGCCTTCGAGCAGCGCCTTGCGCTGTGGCTCGTCGAGCAGGCTGGCACCTTGCAAGTCGATGCGCTGGATCTGGAAGCAGCGCCCTTGCTCGGGGGGCTGGGCGGGCGCCTGCGGTGCCTGCCTTCCCGGCAGTTGCTGAAGCTCCTCGAGACGCTTGCGCTGCTCCTGCAGCAAGTTCTCCTGGCGATCGCGGATCAGGTCACGGTCGCCGGGTGTCTGGAACGGTGCGGCACCGGCGAGCAAAGGCAAGAGTACCAGGCCTGCGGCCAGGAAGCGGGTAGGAAGGGGCATGGGGCGTGTCCATCACTTAAAGCCGAGCGCATCACTGCGAAATAGTCGCGCAGGGTACTAGAGGACAGCAGTGCTATCAATAAGCCACCTTTCCCCTGTATTGCCGGATAAGTTCTCTACGCCGGGAAGCCGCCCGTCATTGCTTTACTGTTGTCGCGCAGGCTTACCGGCAGGCCGGAACCACCACCCCTGCTGCATGCCGGCAGCAGCGAGCAGAATCAGCCCGACTCCCAACCACTGTAATGCCGCCAGGCGATGGTCGAAGGCCAGCCAGTCGACCAGGATCGCGGCGATCGGGTAGATGAACGACAGCGCTCCGGTCAACGCCGTTGGCAGGCGCTGGATGGCGCTGTACAGCAGCACGTACATCAACCCCGTATGCAAGATGCCCAGCGTGACCAGGCTGCCAAGCGCCGGCAGTTCACCCGGCAGCCCGCCCAGTTGCACCCAGGGCGCCAGCAGCAGGACGCCGGTGCTCACCTGGATCAAGGCAATGAGGTGCGGCGGCGTGCCGGCCAGGCGCTTGATGATCAGCGCCGCCACGGCATACAGAAACGCCGCACCCAGTGCCAGGGCGATGCCCTGCAGGTACTCGCCACCACTGGCCTGCCCCGCGCCGTGAGCGCTGACGATAGCCAGCATGCCGAGGAACGCCACGCTCAGCCAGGTCAGCTTGGCCACGGTGATCTTCTCGCCCAGGAACAGCGCCGCCAGCCCCACCAGCATGAACGGCTGGACGTTGTACACCGCGGTGCCGATGGCGATCGATGCCCGCGAGTAGGAGGCGAACAGCAGTACCCAGTTGCCGACGATCGCCACCCCGCTGGCCACCGCCAGCAGGAAGGTGACGCGGGTCAGCACGCCCGGTTTGAGAAAGCCCATGGCCACGCAGATCAGCAGCAAGGTGCCGGCGCCGAACACGCAGCGCCAGAACACCACCTCCAGCACCGGCTGCCCGGACACCAGCACGAACCAGCCAATGGTTCCGGAGATCAGCATGGCGGCGATCATTTCCAGCGAACCACGGCGCAGCGAATTGTCCATCTCACACCTCCTGTCGACGATGGGCACAGTATGCGGAGGGTCGAGGGCGACCTTCCAGCGGATAACCAAGGCATATCGGTGCTCTCGCCTTTACTATCAAGGCATTTATTGAAAATCACCTAACGAGGCTGCCATGACCGATACCATCGACCAGTTGCTGATCAACGCCCTGATGGAAGACTCGCGCCGCTCGCTCAAGGCCTTGGCGCAGATCAGCGGCCTGTCGGCGCCCAGCGTCAGCGAGCGTCTGCGCCGCCTGGAGGAGCGCGGCGTGCTGCGCGGCTATACGGTGGAGGTTGACCCGCGCTGTTTCGGCTACCAGTTGCAGGCCATCGTGCGCATTCGCCCGTTGCCGGGGCAGTTGCAGGAGGTGGAACGGCAAATCATCGCCATTCCCGAGTTCACCGAATGCGACAAGGTTACCGGCGATGATTGTTTCATCGCCCGCCTGCATGTGCGCTCGATGGAGCAGCTGGACACCTTGCTCGACCGCCTCAACGTGCTGGCCGAGACCAATACGGCAATCATCAAGAAAACGCCGGTGAAGCGGCGGCTGCCGCCCATGGCATGAGGCCAAGTACCCGAGAAAAACTTGTACACAAGAATGTCACCATAAGTGCCATTTTTGTGTGCACTCTCCACGGGTAACGCCCCATTAGGTTACACACTTCGTTTAACTAAATTTGACTAAACGATCAGCTAATTGGTTGTGTGAAAAATATAACCTGTTCATTTGGTCAACTTATAGTTCCAATATTTCATCTACTTAACTTTCATACAGATAGATTGAAAATAGTAGCCGCCTGAAAGCGTATTGATCGCTGGCATGGAACTGGCTTTTGTGTGCTTGTGTTTTGTATACAAGTTTTACGAAACATAAATACACAAGAACCCGCAGCGTCGCCCCGTCGGCGACCGTTGCGCCCAGAACCCAGTGATGCCAACGCCTGCACCGACGAGATGGCGAGCCCGTGCGCCAGCGCCCGCTCATCGCAGTCACACGCATCAGGAGCCACCGGAATGAGTAGCAGCCTCCCCCTTGCCCCTGAACTTTCCGTTGCCAGCCCCCATCCCTCGACCACGACCCTCGAAGGCCACCCGGCCGATCTCGAGCTGAGCCCTCGCCTGCACAACCGCGACCTCGCCCCGACCAAACTGGCAGGCCGCCGCTGGGGCGGCTACAGCATCTTCGCGCTGTGGACCAACGACGTGCACAACATCGCCAACTACTCCTTCGCCATGGGGCTGTTCGCCCTGGGCCTGGGCGGCTGGCAGATCCTGCTGTCGCTGGCGATCGGCGCGGCGCTGGTGTACTTCTTCATGAACCTGTCCGGTTACATGGGGCAGAAGACCGGCGTGCCGTTCCCGGTGATCAGCCGCATCGCCTTCGGCATCCATGGCGCGCAGATCCCGGCGCTGATCCGCGCGGTGATCGCCATCGCCTGGTTCGGCATCCAGACCTACCTGGCCTCGGTGGTGCTGCGGGTGCTGTTGACCGCCGTGTGGCCGCAGGTGGCCGCCTATGACCACGACAGCATCCTCGGTCTGTCGAGCCTGGGCTGGGTGTGCTTCGTGGCGATCTGGCTGGTGCAGTTGGTGATCCTCGCCTACGGCATGGAGATGGTGCGCCGCTACGAGGCCTTCGCCGGCCCGGTGATCCTGCTGACCGTGGCGAGCCTGGCGGTGTTCATGTACTTCAAGGCCGATGCGCGCATCGCCTGGTCGGTCGCCGAGCCCCTGAGCGGCTACGAGATGTGGCGCAACATCTTCGCCGGCGGCGCGCTGTGGCTGGCGATCTACGGCACCCTGGTGCTCAACTTCTGCGACTTCGCCCGCTCCTCGCCGTGCCGTAAAACCATCCGCGTCGGCAACTTCTGGGGCCTGCCGGTGAACATCCTGGTGTTCGCGGCGATCACCGTGGTGCTGTGCGGCGCGCAGTTCCAGATCAACGGCCAGGTCATCGACAGCCCGACGCAAATCGTCGCCAGCATCCCCAACACCGCGTTCCTGGTGCTGGGCTGCCTGGCGTTCCTGATCGTCACCGTGGCGGTGAACATCATGGCCAACTTCGTCGCCCCGGCCTTCGTGCTCAGCAACCTGGCGCCGCGCCACCTGAACTTCCGCCGCGCCGGGCTGATCAGCGCCACCCTGGCGGTGCTGATCCTGCCGTGGAACCTGTACAACAGCCCGCTGGTGATCGTGTACTTCCTCTCCGGCCTGGGCGCCCTGCTCGGCCCGCTGTACGGCGTGATCATGGCCGACTACTGGCTGCTGCGTAAGGGCCGTATCAACGTGCCCGAGCTGTACAGCGAGAGTCCCGCCGGCGCCTACCACTACACCCGCGGCATCAACCTGCGCGCCGTGGCCGCGTTTATCCCGGCCGCGCTGCTGGCGATCATCCTGGCCCTGGTACCCAACTTCCACGGTATCGCGCCGTTCTCCTGGCTGATCGGTGCCGGTATCGCCGCCGCCGTCTACCTGCTGATTGCGCCACGCCACCGCCAATACCTCGATGTCAGCGGCGAATGCATCGCCGTCGACCACAGCAGCCACTGAATTTCAGGGAGATCCGTCATGCGTATTCTGATCGCCAACGTCAACACCACCGAAGCCATCACCGAAGCCATTGCCGAGCAAGCGCGCAGCGTGGCCGCGCCCGGTACCGAGATCGTCGGCCTGACCCCGTGGTTCGGCGCCGAGTCGGTGGAGGGCAACTTCGAGAGCTACCTGGCCGCCATCGCGGTGATGGACCGGGTGCTGGCCTACGACCAGCCCTTCGATGCCGTGATCCAGGCCGGCTATGGCGAGCACGGCCGGGAAGGCCTGCAGGAACTGCTGGACGTGCCGGTGGTAGACATCACCGATGCCGCCGCCAGCACCGCCATGTACCTGGGGCACGCCTACTCGGTGGTGACCACCCTGGACCGCACCGTGCCGCTGATCGAGGACCGCCTGAAACTGTCCGGGCTGTACGAGCGCTGCGCCTCGGTGCGCGCCAGCGGACTGGCGGTGCTGGAGCTGGAAAGCGACCCACGGCGTGCGGTGGAAGCCATCGTCGAGCAGGCCGAACGGGCTGTGCGCGAAGACAAGGCCGAAGTGATCTGCCTGGGTTGCGGCGGCATGGCCGGGCTCGACGAGCAGATCCGCCAGCGCACCGGGGTGCCGGTTGTGGACGGCGTGAGCGCTGCGGTGACCATTGCCGAATCGCTGGTGAGGCTGGGGTTGAGCACCTCCAAGGTGCGCACCTACGCCACGCCGCGGGCGAAGAAGGTGGTGGGCTGGCCGATGCGTTTCGGTCGCTGATTGACCAGTAGCGCCCGTCGCAGGGCAAGCCCACTCCCCTGGCGTCAAAAGCAACCCGTGGGAGCGGCGATGCGGCGACCCGACTTGCCCCGCGATGAGGCCAACAAAGTCAGCGCAACAGCCTCGCCAGCCGCTCGCCACTGCCACATGCCAAGGTGAACCCCAGTGCACCATGCCCCAGGTTTAGCCACAGGTTGCGATACCGTGTGGCACCAATGATCGGCACCCCGGTCGGCGTCGCCGGCCGCATACCCGCCCATTCCACTGCCTGCCCGTAGTCGGCGGCCTCGGGCAAGGTTTCCCGGGCCAGCCTCCGCATGCTCGCGAGCCTGCCGGCATCCACCGACTCGTCGTAACCGACGATGTCCACCATAGCCGCCACACGCAGCTGATCCTCCAGCCGGGCATAGACGATCTTGCATTCGTAGTCGGTGATACTTACCTCGGGTGCCCGATGCGCGGCGCCGACCGGCGCGGTCAGGCTATAGCCTTTCAAGGGATAGACCGGCAAATTCAAGCCCGGCAAAGCCAGGCCGGCGCTACGGTGCCCGGCGCTGAGCACCAGGCGCTGCACGTCCAGCTGTTCGTTGCCCATCTCAAGGGCCAGCACCTGATCATCGTGCGCAATCAGCCGTGTCACCGGCCGCCCCAATAGCAACCGGCATTGCCCGGATGCCTCCAGGCGCTCGGCCAGGCGCAGGCAGAAACGGTGGCAATCGGCGACCTCTTCGTCCGGGGTGAACACGCCGCCAACGAACGGTGCCTCGCAAAGCGCCGGGTCGAGCTCGCGCAGTTCGGCGGCATCCAGTGTTCGCTGGCTGTGGGGATCAAGCAGGTGTTGGCGCCCGCGGTCGAATGCACGCTGGGTACGAAATGCAACCAGCTTGCCGTTGCGCCGCCAGGCGAAATCATCAAGGCCGTCCTGCTCGCGCCAGCGCTGTAACGCCGCCTGGCTTTCGAGCGCCAGGCTCAGCAACTGAGCAGCATTACGGCGATTGACGGAGGTGCGGCACGCCATGACGAAAGCCGCCAGCCAACGCCACTGCGCAGGGTCCAGACGCAACCGAAGGCGCAATGGCGAGTCCCCCTGCAACAACCAGCCAAGCGCCTGCCACGGTACTCCGGCATCGGCCAGAGGCGCGACATAACGATACGAAAGCTGTCCACCGTTGGCGAAGCTGGTGGCGCTGGCCAGGCTGTCCCGGGCTTCGACCAGGTCGACCTGCCAACCGTCGAGCACCAGCGCATAAGCCGTCGCCAGGCCGACCACCCCGCCGCCGATCACTGTCACCCGCTGGTTCATGCGTCCATTCCCGTCCAGGCCTTATGGCCAGACAGTAACAGCAGGTCAGGTCGGACAGCCAGGCTCACCGTGATCGAGCCCCTGACGCACGCTACGGCTGAGCAGGGTAGCCTTGCCCTCGCGCCAGGTCAGCGTGAGCACGTACAAGTTATCGAAGTCGTCGCGATGCCAGTCTTCGGTGAGCACCCGCTCCTCCCCCAGGGCCTTGCCGGCCACGGTGTTGATCAATTCCGGGAGGTAACCGCGGGACCAGGCGGTGTAGACCGTGGCATTGCGGTACTTGCTACTGAGCAATTCGTCAGCCAGATCGTCGGTGTCGTTTGCGCCATAGTCGATGTTCACCGGCAAGCCGAGGCGAATGGCGCTGGGACTGATGGTCATCAACGGGCGGATATAGCTGTAGCGCTCATCCTGGCTACCTTCTTCGACCCCCCGCGAAGGGTTGGCGGCGAATACGTAATCAGCCTTGCCGAAGCGCTCGGGCAACAAGGTGGCGAGATCCAGGGCGCGATTGAGCCCCTGGCAGTTCAGCTGTCCCAATCCCTCGCCGGGCTTCTCGGCATGGCGCAGGAAGACCAGCGTCTGGGTGCCATCCACGGGTTGCGCACGGCTCTCGACCACGGCCAAGGCCAATGGCACGGCCGCAGCGGCGAGCGTCAGGCTCAACAACAGGTGACGACGACGGCGAAGGAAGGTGGGCAGCTTCATCTGGGGCGGACTCTTGTGGCCAGGGTACTGGGTTGCCCCGCCACATGGTCCCGCAGCCTTGGCGGCGGGCCGTCCCTGTTGTGAATGCCATCCGTGGCAGCGAGTGAGGGTCAGAGTGCCCTCGACCCGTTTGGTTCCTCCCTGGGCGCACAGGCCGTTCCATCGACAAAGGCCACGTTAATGCATGTGTGTTGCTGAATTATTGCTCGTGGCTCAATCGTCGCGGGTCAGCACAGTTTCGGTCTATCGCAGGACCGGTGAGCCCCAAAGGCTTGAGTCAAAGCGTTGGGAGAGCAACGTCACGTCGCATCCTTGTAGCGGTCTCTGAGTACAATCAGGCATACACCCAGCACGATAGCGAAAGACTTCCACAGCACCACATCAACACCAGTGAGCGTTTCACGGTGCAAGAACAGCATACCGAGCCCCCCATAGTGAGAAGACTCACGCCAAGCCAGGTACGCAGCCGGGGTGACCTCAACCAGCGATCAATGGCAAAGCCTATGAACAGCGACAGGGCGATCTGAACAGGATCCTCGTACATTGGGGGCTCTCACTCTGTGGCATGCGGAGCATCTCCTCCGTAAGGCTCTGGACAACGATCCAAATGAGCTTGGGACGATAGCTCCGGACATGCCTCTCAAGGCACCAATTGACGTCTGATGTTCAAGTGGGAAATTTCCCAAATCAAACAATTAGCATCGCGGCGCCAGGTTTTCATGATCCGGTTTCTTTGCATGGCGCACATTGATGGGCTGGATGACCTCGATTTTCTGCCATTTGTTCAACGGGTAGGAGCGCATTGACCATACCGAAGGCCGCATCTCAGTCTTCCCGGGTCAGCACTTCCAGCAGCTCGATCTCGAAGGTGAGGTCCGAATTCGGTGGAATCGAACCGACCGAGCGCTCGCCATAGCCCAGGTGCGCCGGGACCAGCAGCTTGCGCTTGCCGCCCACGCGCATGCCCATCAAGCCTTGATCCCAGCCCTTGATCACCCGGCCGGTGCCGATCACGCACTGGAACGGCTTGCCGCGCGACCAGGACGAATCGAACTCGCTGCCATCGGCCAGGGTGCCGCGGTACTGGGTGGTGATCAGCGCGCCCTTGACCACGGCCTTGCCGTCGCCTTCCTGTAGATCGATGACTTGCAACTCACTGCTCATGGCAGGTTCCTCGAGACGGTTTTGGTGGGCGCCCTTTTCTCAGGAATGCGTGGGTTTGGCAAGGCGGGTCGGCTCAGGACGGGGCGAACTGTTCGAAGATCTGTTGGCCGGTGAGGTCCTTGGTTTCGTTCTTGAAGCAGTACCAGGCGGGCTTTTCGTCGATGAAGATCTGCTCGGTGAAGGTCCAGTTTGCCTTACCGTCGAGCAGGCCGACTGGTACGACATAGAGGTTGCTCTCTTTCAGGCGGTAGAACAGGTGCGTGCCGCACTGGCCGCAGAAGCCGCGCTGGGCCCAGGGGGAGGAATCATAGACGCTCGGGGTTGAGCCTTCGAACTGCGGGGGTTCGGCGCAATGGACGGCCAGCAGTGGGCCGCCGGTCCATTTGCGGCACATGCTGCAGTGGCAGGCGCTGACGTGGTTGTTATCGACCTTGACGGTCAGTTTGGTGGCTTGGCATAGGCAGGTGCCTTGGTTTTCCTGGGGCATGGGGGGCTCCTTGCTGTTGTTTTTGGGAGTTGGAGTATAAGTGGTGGGTTCGGGTTCGGGTTCGGGGATGATTGTTTTGGATTTTTGGCTCCATTCATCCGGCCCCTGCGCTTCGCTCCGGGGTTCCCTCGCTCCGTTCTTGCTCCCGTGGGTACCGCGCTGTACGGCCCATCCTGGGCCGCAGCGCTCGACGGCCATCCATGGCCGTCGCCCCACTACGCAAGAACTCCGCTCGGCCTCCTGAAGTCGCAATTGGCGGCGCCTGGACTATCGCGCGCTTAGAAGCAAGAGCAAGAGCAAGAGCAAGAGCAAGAGCAAGAGCAAGAGCAAGAGCAAGAGCAGAAATGCGAAGTTATTTATTTGGCAGTTAATTATATATTGGTTATTCCGGTCCTTTCGCGGGGTAAGCCCGCTCCGACAGGGACTCATATAACAGCGACTATCGTGTAGGAACGGGGTTGCGCCGCAATACGATCAAGAGATTAACTAAACTTCCAACTAGCGACAGCTGCGTCAGTCCAGGCGCCGCCCGTAACTTCGCGACTTCAGGAGGCCGAACGGAGGTCTTGCGCAGGGAGGTGACGGGCATGGATGCCCGTCAAGCGCTGGGGCCCAGGATGGGCCCTGCAGCGCGGTCCTCCCGGGAGCAAGGCCAGAGTGAGGGAACCCGGAGCGAAGCGTAGGGCCGGATGAATGGAGCGAGGATTTTTTGGTTCCTTTTTGATCCTTCAAAAAGGAACTCGCCGTAAAGGCGAAAAGGTAACTATGCGTCAACATCGCAAACGAATGAACTTACAACCATTAAAACCAGCGCCGACCGACTTTGACCTTGAATTTGAACTTTAGAGCATGTGTTTTGAAAGCGATATGCGCATTTATTCGCGATGGTGACTATGCGCCAACATCGCGAATAAATGCGCATACAACTTTCAAAACAACCAAACAACCAAACAACCAACCAACCTTAACTGTCCCGCCGCAGATCCTCAGGAATAGGCAAATCCTTCTTCAACGGCTCCGGCGCCTTCCCCCTCCCGGCCCGATACTGCCGAATCTGGAACACATAGGCCAACACCTGCGCCACCGCCAGGTACAACCCCGCCGGAATCTCCTGCTCCATCTCGGTGGAGTAGTAGATCGCACGCGCCAGGGCCGGCGACTCGAGTATCTGCACGTTATGCTCGACCCCGATCTCACGAATCTTCAAGGCAATGAAATCAGTCCCCTTGGCAACCAGCAACGGCGCCGTCCCACCCTTGTCCGGGTTGTACTGCAGGGCCACCGCGTAATGGGTCGGGTTGGTGATGATCACATCCGCGTCAGGCACCGCCGCCATCATCCGTCGCTGCGACATCTCCCGCTGCAACTGCCTGATACGCTGCTTGACCTCAGGCTTGCCTTCGCTATCCTTGTACTCGTCCTTGACCTCCTGCTTGGTCATCTTCATCTTCTTGTTCGTCTGGAACAGCTGGTATGGCACATCCAGCCCGGCAATCAGCAGCAACCCCGCCGCCATCCACAAGGCGCTCCAGCCCACCACCTGCACCGCATGGATGATCGCCTGCTCCAGCGGCTCGTTGGCGATGGCCAGCAGCGCCTCGCGGTCACTGGCCAGCACCAGCAGCGCCACCAGCAGGATCATGATGAACTTCGCCATGGCCTTGAGCAGCTCGGTCAGCGCGTTCATCGAGAACATGCGCTTGATCCCCGACAATGGGTTCATCCGGCTGAACTTCGGCTGCAGCAGGCTCCCGGAGAACAGGAAGCCGCCCAGGGCAATAGGCGCAACGAAGGAAATCACGAACAGCAGAATCAGGATCGGTTGCACCGACCAGATCGCCATCTTGCCCGAGGCCAGCAGGAACGCGCCCATGCTGCGCTCGTCGACGATCACTTCGCGCGTCAGGCTGAAGTTCATACGCATAAGGGTCATCAGCGTCTCCGCCAGATAACCGCCGAACGCCAGCAAGCCACCAGCGCCCGCCAGGGTCACCGCGACCGTGTTCAGCTCCTTGGAGCGGGCGACCTCACCTTTCTCCCGCGAGTCGCGTTTGCGCTTCTCGGTGGGTTCTTCTGTCTTGTCCTGACCGCTTTCGCTCTCTGCCATGCTCAGCGCGCCCGTGCCAGCTCACGCAGCCACTGCAGCGCTTCGCTGGCCAGTGCCTGGTAGTGTGGAAGGATATCGGCCAGGCCGACCCAGAAAATCCCCATGCCCAACACCAGGGTCAGCGGGAAACCGATGGAGAAGATGTTCAACTGCGGCGCGGCGCGGGTCATCACGCCGAAGGCGATGTTGACCACCAGCAGCGCGGCGATCGCCGGCAGGATCAACAGCAGCGCAGCACCCAGCACCCAGCTCAGGCGCCCGGCGATCTCCCAGAAATGGTTGACCACCAGGGCACTGCCCACCGGCAACGTGGTGAAACTCTCGGTCAGCACCTCGAACACCACCAGGTGGCCGTTCATCAGCAGGAACAGCACGCTCACCAGCATGGTCATGAACTGGCTGATCACCGCGACGTTGACGCCGTTGGCCGGATCGACCATGGAGGCGAACGCCATACCCATCTGCACGGCGACGATCTGCCCGGCGATGACGAAGGCCTGGAACAGCAACTGCAGCGAAAAGCCGAACAACGCCCCGACGATGACCTGCTCGGCGCACAGCAGCACGCCGCGCACGCTCAACGGATCGATCTCGGGCAATGGCGGCAACCCCGGCACGATGACCACGGTGATCGCCACGGCGGCATACAGGCGCACCCGCGCCGGCAGCATCTTGGTGCCGAAGATCGGCATGGTCATCAGCACCGCCATCACCCTGAACAGCGGCAGGATGAAGGTGGCGACCCAGGTGCCGATCTGCGTATCGGTCAGCTCCAGCATGGCGGCCTCAACCGATCAGCTGCGGAATGCTGGTGTACAGGCCGATGAAGTACTCCATGAACTTCTGCACCAACCAGGGCCCGGCGACGATCAGCGTGATCAGCATCACCAAAAGGCGCGGCAGGAAGCTCAGGGTCTGTTCGTTGATCTGCGTGGCGGCCTGGAACATCGCCACCACCAGGCCGATCAGCAGGCTCGGCACCACCAGCACGGCGACCATCAGGGTGGTCAGCCACAACGCATCACGGAACAGGTCGACAGCGACTTCAGGTGTCATGCAAGGCTCTCCTTGGCGGCGTCAGACGCCACCGAAACTGCCGGCCAGGGTGCCCATGATCAGCGCCCAGCCATCGACCAGCACGAACAGCATGATCTTGAACGGCAACGAAATGATCAGCGGCGACAGCATCATCATACCCATGGCCATCAGCACGCTGGCGACCACCATGTCGATGATCAGGAACGGGATGAAGATCATGAAACCGATCTGGAACGCGGTCTTGAGCTCGGAGGTGACGAACGCTGGCACCAGGATCGTCAGCGGCACCTGGTCGGGCCCGGCAATGTCGGTGCGCTTGGACAGGCGCATGAACAGGTCGAGGTCGCTCTGTCGGGTCTGCGCCAGCATGAAGTCCTTCAACGGCCCCTGGGCCTTGTCGATGGCCTGCTGGGCGGTCATCTGCTCGGCCAGGTAGGGCTGCAGGGCGTCCTTGTTCACCCGGTCGAACACCGGCGCCATGATGAACATGGTCAGGAACAGCGCCATGCCGGTGAGCACCTGGTTCGATGGCGTCTGCTGCAGGCCCAGGGCCTGACGCAAGATGGAGAAGACGATGATGATGCGGGTGAAGCTGGTCATCAGGATGACGAACGCCGGGATGAAACTCAGCGCCGTCATGATCAGCAGGATCTGCAGGCTGACCGAATATTCCTGCTGCCCGTCCGCCCCACTGGACAGGGTGATGGCCGGGATCGACAGCGGGTCGGCGGCCAGGGCCAGTGGTGCTGCCAACAGCAGCGCCAGGGTCAACAAAAAGCGCAGCGCGCCGCTCATCACGTCTTGTCCTTCTGATCCTTGCCCATCAGCTCGAGCAGCCGTTGGGCGAATTCCGGCGCGGCCTGGCGCGCCGTAGCGGGCACCTCCACGGGCTCGGCCAGCACATGCAAGGCCTCGATGCTGCCGGGACTGTGACCGATCAGGATCTGCTCCTTGCCCACCTGCACCAGCAGCAACCGGTCGCGCGGGCCGATGGCCCGGCTGCCGACGATCTCGATCACCTGCGCGCCACGCTGAGCATTGCCCTGCATGCGGCGCAGCAACCAGGCCAGGAAGAAGATAAGCCCCACCACCAGCAGCAGACCGAAGACCATCTGCGCCAACTGCGCGCCCAAACCGCCGGGCAACGGCGCGGCAGCCGAGGCGTTGGGCTCGGCCGCGGCGATCACCACTTCACTGACCAGCAATACACCGAGGGCAATCAGGCCCCGCACCATGCGCTTCACTCAGCGCAGCTTCTTGATACGTTCGCTGGGGCTGATCACGTCGGTCAGGCGGATGCCGAACTTCTCGTTGACCACGACCACTTCGCCATGGGCGATGAGGGTGCCGTTGACCAGCACGTCCAGCGGCTCGCCCGCCAGGCGGTCCAGTTCGATCACCGAACCCTGGTTGAGCTGCAGCAGGTTGCGGATGCTGATCTCGGTGCTGCCCACCTCCATGGAGATGCTCACCGGAATGTCCAGGATCACATCCAGGTTCGGGCCTTCGAGGCTGACGTGCTCGTTGGGCTTGGGCGAACTGGCGAATTCCTCCATCGGCAGGCGATCGCCACCAAGGTGGCCGGCATCGCCACCGAGCAAGGCATCGATGTCGGCCTGCCCGGCATCACCCGTCTCTTCCAGGGCAGCAGCCCATTCGTCGGCCAAGGCCTGTTCCTCGGGAGAGTTGATCTCGTTTTCGTTAGCCATGATTTCCTCGACAGGCATTCAATACGTTGGAGCGATCGGCACGCCGTCAGCGGCGCTCGATCGGGTCGATGATCTGCAGCGACAGGGTGCCCTTGTGCGAGCCCAGCCGCGCCTTGAACGACGGCACGCCGTTGGCGCGCAGCACCAGGTGCTCCGGCAGCTCCACCGGAATCACGTCACCCGGCTGCATGTGCAGGATGTCGCGCAGCTTCAACTGGCGGCGGGCGACCGTGGCCGACACCGGCACATTGACGTCCAGCACGTCTTCGCGCAGGGCCTTGACCCAGCGTTCGTCCTGGTCGTCCAGATCGGACTGGAAACCGGCGTCGAGCATTTCGCGCACCGGCTCGATCATCGAGTACGGCATGGTCACGTGCAGATCGCCGCCACCGCCGTCGAGCTCGATGTGGAAGGTCGAGACCACCACCGCCTCGCTGGGGCCGACGATGTTGGCCATGGCCGGGTTGACCTCGGAGTTGATGTACTCAAAGGTGACCGGCATGATCGCCTGCCAGGCTTCCTTGAGGTCGACGAAGCACTGGTCCAGGACCATGCGCACCACGCGCAGCTCAGTCGGCGTGAACTCACGACCCTCGATCTTGGCGTGACGGCCGTCGCCACCGAAGAAGTTGTCCACCAGCTTGAACACCAGCTTGGCGTCGAGGATGAACAGCGCGGTGCCACGCAACGGCTTGATCTTGACCAAGTTGAGGCTGGTGGGCACGTACAGCGAGTGCACGTACTCGCCGAACTTCATCACCTGCACGCCGCCCACTGCCACGTCGGCGGAGCGACGCAGCAGGTTGAACATGCTGATGCGGGTATAACGGGCGAAACGCTCGTTGATCATTTCCAGGGTCGGCATGCGACCCCGCACGATACGGTCCTGACTGGTCAGGTCGTAGCTCTTGATGCTGCCGGGCTCGCCAGCGCTCTCGGTTTGTACCAGCCCATCGTCCACCCCATGCAACAGGGCATCGATCTCATCCTGGGACAGCAGGTCCTGCACGGCCATCTATGTGCTCCTACTGCAATACGAAATTGGTGAACAGCAACTGGTCGACGACCGGCCTGCCGACTTCCTTCTGCGCCACTTCCTGCACTACCGCGGTGGCCTTCTGACGCAGCATCTCCTGCCCGACCGGGCTGCTGGCGAGGGTGTCGAAGCCCTGGCCGGAGAACATCATCACCAGGTTGTTGCGGATCACCGGCATGTGCACTTTCAGCGCCTCCAGGTCGGCCTGGTTGCGCCCCTGCATGGTAATGCTCACCTGCATGTAGCGCTGGCGGCCGTTCTGGTTGAAGTTGACCACGAAGGCCGGCGCCAGGGGTTCGTAGATCGCCGCCGGCTTTACGTTGCTCTGCGCAGCGTCAGGCGCTGGCGCCGACGCGCTCTTGTGCATGAAGAACCACGTGGCGCCCACCGACAGGCCGACCGCCAGGAGCAGGGCCAGCACCAGCAGCAGGATCAACTTGAGTTTGCCTTTAGTGGCGGGGTCTTTCACTGCGTCACTCTTCGCCATGCCAATAATCCGTCGTCCATCGGGGTTTCAAAGAAGGATGACGTGGCTTGAGCAAGTGTTATGCCAGATTTGACCGAGAAGGAAGGTACCGGCCCTGTCGCCAGACAAGCGCCACCCGAAGGTGGCCGCGCAGGGCCGGCGAATATCAGGCGTAATAGTCGACCATGCTGTCGCCGACCACCACTTGATGCTCGGCAGGACGCGCGCCCTCGGCAGGATCGACGCCCTCCCCAACCGCCTCGGCGCGGCGCGCCGCCACGCCGGACAGGCTCGAGCCGCCCTGCTGCGCCTGCTGCTGTTGCTGGCCGCGGGACTGGTCGGCCACGCTGACGTCCGGCTGCGCCAGCCCCTGCTGGGCGAACAGCTCGCGCAGCCGGTAGACCTGGCTGTCCAGCGCATCGCGCACGCCGGCATGCCCACTGACAAAGTGAATCTGGGTGGACTGGTCCGCCGCGACATTGACGCGGATGTCCAGGCGCCCCAATTCAGCGGGTTCAAGCTGGATGTCCGCCGACTTGAGGTTCTGGCTCGACAGGTACATGACCCGGTTCACCAGGCCTTCGGCCCAGGCGCCCTGGTTCATCGCCAGCGGCTGCTGCAGCGGGTTCGGGGTCACCGGTACGGCATTGGCGGTCTTGGGCGTCGCCGCCTGCGTCAGGCTGGCCAGACGGTCGGCGAAGTCATCGATCCGCGTGTCGCTGCTGGCGCCCTTGATATCCTTGAGGCCATCGTCGATCAGCCCGGCGAATGCCTTGTCGCCATGCTCGGCGTTCCCCGCTTCCTGCTCGGCCTTGCCAACCACGTTCGCCAAGGTATTGACGGCTGTGGCGGCGGGATCGGCAGGCGCCTGGCTGCTGTCGGAGCGGCTACTGGCCGCATGGGCCGATGTGGTTCCCTTGGCCTGGGCGTCCTGCTCAAGCGCCAGGCGCAAGGTCGGCATGTTGGCCAGAGGGTCCGCCTCCGGATCGAACGCGGCATCCTTGGGCGCTTCCTCGACGACCGCCGCCGCCGACACAGGCTGTGGCGCCTGCGCCGCCTGCAGCACCGGGGCGACCGCTTCGGCCTGGGCCTGGATCAACTGCGCGCCCGGCTGGGCGTCGGTGACCTGGCCAGCCACCAGGCTGGCATCAAGGGACGAGGTAGTGTCGCCTTCGGTGGCTTCATCCGCCTCGGCAACAGGCTTGCTGCCCGGGATGACTGGCAAGTTATTGCCGTCATCGGCAACCGCCGGCTTGCTGGCGTCGTCCGGCTTGCCGCCTGCGGCAGGTGCGGCCTGCTCCTTGGATTTGGCCGGGTCGGCCCCCTTGGCGACCTTGTCGTCACGCGCTGGAACGCTGTCGCGCCCCTGCCGGGCCATGACCTGGTCGAAGCCATCGCCTTGGCTGGCCGGGGCTTGCAGCGGCTTGTCCGCCACACTGGCAGCCGGGCGCGACGTCTTGTTGACGAGGCCGGCTTGCAACAATGGATTGGATGCGACAGGCATTGAGAGGTCTCCGCTGCAGAACTGGTAAAATGCGTCTGTGCGAAGAAAAGCAAAACTCGCGCCAATTTTTACTCGGCGGCGATCCGCTGCCGCTCGGCACGGTAGAAACGCTGGACCTCCACGTACTCCTGGTCGATGCGGTTGATCAGGTCTTCAATACCGTACAAAGGTTGCTGGCGGACCCGCTCCTCCAACTCCCGGCACAGCTCGGCCAGTCCAACGGCGCCCATGTTGCTGCTGCTGCCCTTGAAGCTGTGCGCGGCCAGGCCCAGCTCTTCGGCGTCCTTGGCCTCGTGCAGCTGGCTCAGGCGTCGCTCGGAGTCTTCGAGGAAGGTTTCCAGCAACTGCAGGTAGCCATCTTCCATGACCTCCCGCAAGTCACTCAGCACCCTCTGATCGATATGCATGTCCACCACTTGTTCACTCCCTGATCAAGCCGCGCAAACCGGCTCACCATTGAAACTCCACGCGCGCCAGACGGCCACCTTCCAGCCACTGGGCATTTTCCGCCAGCCGCCGCACCAGGCTCACTCCGCGCCCACTGAACCCGTGCCAACACGGCCTGTCGAGCGGCAAGCGCGCCACATCGAAGCCTGCGCCGCTGTCGCGAACCTCGATGGTCAGACGCCCGCCCGCACCTTGAGGTTCCACCCGCAGGGCAATGCCGACGCTGCCATGCACCTCGCGTCCCAGACGCTCGGCGCGCTGGCGATAGTACTCGGCGAAGCCGTCGGCGTCGCACTTGAGCGCCGAGTCCAACCCCAGCACGCCATGCTCCAGCGCATTGGCATACAGCTCGCTCAGCACACTGTGCAACTTGCCGCTGCTAGGCCTGAGCCCATGAATCTCCTGCAACAGCTGTACCAGATATGGCACCGGGTTGAAGCGACCCAGGCTCTCGCCCCGCAACTCGAACTGCATCGACCAGTCCAGTGGGCTGGAACGACCACTGTCGGAGTACACCACCGCCTGCGGCGCGACAGGCTCGGGGCCCAGCATGCGGATATCGCACAGGCTGATATCGTCACGAGACTGACCACCGAATCCCGCCAGCGCCTGCATAAGCTCGTCGAACAACACCGCCGGATCGTGGTTGGCCGCCAGCACCTCGCGCAGGCGCTCCACGCCAAACAGGCAGTCCTGCTCATCAGCCGTATCAACGACGCCGTCTGACAGCAGGAACAACCGCTCTCCCACCGCAAGCGGCATCACCTCGGTAGCATCGTCGAACTGTTCGGGCGAAAGGATTCCCAGCGGCAAGTGGCGCGAAGGGAGGACACCCAGCACCTCGCCTTGCGACGACAAACGATAGCCATCCGGCATGCCACCGTTCCAAAGCTCCACCGTCCCTCGCTGGTAACTCAGGTTGAGCAACAGCGCGCAACAGAACATATCCACGGGCAGGATGCGCTTGAGCTTGGCGTTCATCTCCCGCAGGGTTTCGACCAGGCCATAGCCCTTGGCAGTCATGCCATAGAACACTTCCGCCAATGGCATGGCGCCGACCGCGGCCGGCAAGCCATGACCGGTGAAGTCACCCAGTAGCACATGCATGTCGCCCGAAGGCGTATACGCTGCCAGCAACAGGTCGCCGTTGAACAACGCATAGGGCGACTGCAGGTAACGGATATTCGCAGCACTCAGGCAGCCGGAGTGGGCGACCTTGTCGAACACCGCCTTGGCCACCCGCTGTTCGTTGAGCAGGTGATGGTGATGGCGGGCAATCTGGTCGCGCTGCTCCAGCACCGTTGCCTGCAGGCGACGCAAACGGTCCATGGCGCGGATCTTCGCCGCCAGGATAACGGCACTGTAGGGCTTGGCCATGAAGTCGTCGCCACCGGCCTCCAGGCAACGCACCAGCCCCTCCTCTTCATTGAGCGAGGTCAGGAAGATGATCGGCACCAACGCCTCGCCCGCCAGCGCCTTGATCCGCCGCGCCGCCTCGAAACCATCCATCACCGGCATCAGCGCATCGAGCAGCACCAGCTGCGGTCGTCGCTCGGCGAACAGCGCCACCGCCTGCTCGCCATTCTCGGCGGTGACCACCACGTGCCCCTGGCGGCGGACGATCTGCGCCAGCAACAACCTGTCCGCGGCACCGTCCTCGGCTACCAGCACGGTCAACGGCTGATCGGCGGCCATGGCCAGGCTCAACTGATGTCGAACAGCTTTTCGAAGTTGGAGATCGCCAGGATCTTGCGCACATCAGGACTGGCATGGACCACACGGATATCCGAGTCCTCGCCGCCGACATGGTCGCGCAGCAACAGCAACATGCCCAGCGCCGAGCTGTCGAGATACGTGGCTTCCTTCAGATCGACCACCACGGAATCCGGGCGCGGACGCTGATGCTCGTAGGCATTCCTGAATTCCTGATGCTTGCCGAAATCAAAACGCCCCTTGACCTTGATCGTCAGCTTTTTCCCGTCCTGTGAAAAATCAGTTTCGACTGCCATGCGAGCGATTCCTTCGATGATGGCGAATGCGGCTTCTGAAGGTTTAGCAGCCGCTGGCGACGAGCGCCAGTCAGGTCGATCAGGGGTGACCCTGGCGTGGCAGGCGTTGGGACAGCTCGTCGAGCAGCTTCTGCTCGCGCTTGTCCTCGGCACGGCGCGCTTCGTCCAGATAACGCTGGACCAGCTTGCGCAGCCCTTCGACGCGGGCATAAGCCTGCTGCCAGGTGTTGCGGGCGTTGTTCAGGTTGTTCTGGTGCCAGGCCATGCTCTGGCGTTGCTGGGTCATTGCCGTTTCCAGCTGCCCGAGGAAACGCTGGTAGTTGACCAGCCAGTTGCCGTCGACACCCTGGCTGCCGCGATTGATCCATTGCTGCTGATAGGCCTCGCGAAAACTCTCGAGCTCGGCCTGCTTGGCCTGGGCATCGCTGAGCAGCTTCTGGAAATGCCCCAGGCGCTGGGCGGCCTTGCGCTCGGCCTCTTCGGCCATTTCCACCACCGGCACCAGGCGTGCCGCTCGGCTGGGCTGGGCCATGATCTATCAGCCCGCTGGCGGCGCGAACACCGCGGCCAGTTCTTCACGGCTCTGCGCCATGCCGACATTCTCATCCAGACGTTGGCGCAGGAAATCCACCAGTTTGGGTTGCAGGGCGATGGCCAGGTCGGTTTCCGGATCACCACCGGCCACATAGGCGCCGACACTGATCAGGTCGCGGCTCTGCGACAGGCGCGACCACAGCTGCTTGAATTTCTGCGCCTGACGCAGGTGATCGGGATCGACCACCTGGGGCATGACCCGGCTGATCGAGGCCTCGATGTCGATGGCCGGGTAGTGCCCTTCCTCGGCCAAGCGCCGGGACAGCACGAAGTGACCGTCTAGCACGCCCCGCGCCGAGTCGGCGATCGGGTCCTGCTGGTCATCACCCTCGGACAGTACGGTGTAGAACGCGGTGATCGAGCCACCGCCCGGCTCGCCATTACCGGCCCGCTCCACCAGCTTGGGCAGCTTGGCGAACACCGAAGGCGGATAACCCCGGGTGGCGGGCGGCTCGCCGATGGCCAGGGCGATCTCACGCTGGGCCTGGGCGAAACGGGTCAGCGAATCCATCAGCAGCAGGACATTCTTACCCTTGTCGCGGAAATACTCGGCAATGCGCGTGCAGTACATCGCCGCACGCAGACGCATCAACGGCGCGTCGTCCGCTGGCGAGGCCACCACCACCGAGCGCTTGAGCCCTTCCTCGCCGAGGATGTGCTCGATGAACTCCTTCACTTCGCGGCCCCGCTCACCGATCAGGCCGACCACGATGATTTCGGCCTCGGTGAAGCGGGTCATCATGCCCAGCAATACCGACTTACCGACGCCGGTACCGGCGAACAGACCCAGGCGCTGGCCACGACCGACCGTAAGCAAGCCGTTGATGCTGCGGATACCGACATCCAGCGGCTGGCTGATCGGATCACGGTTGAGCGGGTTGATGATAGGGCCGTCCATCGGCACCCAGTCCTCGGCCTTCATCCCGCCCTTGCCGTCCAGCGCGCGACCGGCGCCGTCGAGCACCCGACCGAGCATGCTCATGCCCATCGGCAGGCGACCACTGTCGTCCAGCGGCACCACGCGGGCACCCGGGGCCAGGCCAACGATGCTGCCGACCGGCATCAGGAACACCTTGCTGCCGGCAAAGCCCATGACTTCGGCCTCGACCTGCACCGGGTGGTAGCTGTCGTCATTGATCACCAGGCAACGGATGCCCACCGCCGCGCGTAGGCCCTCGGCCTCGAGGGTGAGGCCGACCATGCGCAGCAGGCGCCCTTCGACGATCGGCTGGTCGGGCAGCTTCACCGCATCGGCGTAGCCCTCCAGGCGCTTGCCGAAGCTGGTACGGTCAAGGCGCATCGGTTTCACCCGCCGGCACGTCCAGTTCGACGGAAATATCCGGCGAAGCAGGATGCAGGGCCTGGTCGTGGGACTGGTCGAACAGTTGCGCCACAGCCTTCTCGATACGGGTTTCCATGGTCGCGTCGATCCGGCTGTGAGCGGTCTCGATCCGACAGCCCCCCGGCAACAGCGACTCGTCCTCGAGCAGCTTCCAGCTCTCCTCGTGACGCTCGCGCAAGGCCTTTGCCAGCTCGAAGTCCTGCGGGTTGAGGTGGATACGGATGTTGTCGGCGCCCATCGGCAGCAGCTTCAACGCCTCACGAAGCACGTGGGTGATCTGGCTCGAGTCGCTGCGCAGCTCACGACCAATGACCTGGCGGGTCATGCCGGCGACCAGCTGCACCAGGGCTTTCTCGATCTGCGTATCCTGCTCGGCAATGGGCTCGAGCAGGTGGCTCATGATTTGCTCCAGGCTGGCCAGCTTGGCCGCCAGGGCCACTTCGGCTTCCTGTCGAACCTTCAGTTGAGTGCTGTGGAAGCCTTCGCGCTCGCCGGTGGCGAAGCCTTCGTTGTAGGCCTCCTGACGGATGGCCTCGAGTTCCTCGAGGGTCAGTGGCTGGACTTCCTCCAGCGGCACTTCTTCGACTTCCTCCTCGATGACTTCCGGCTCAGGCTCGGGTTCCGGCTCAGGCTCGGGATCGAAGCTGGGCAGCGCCCACACATCCACACCCTCGAGGTCGCGGGCACGGATCAGGTCGCTGGGGTGTTCGGTGGTGGACATGTTTTCAGGTACTCAAAAGCCATCTGCAACCAATGCGCCCCTGTAGGAGCGGCCTTGTGTCGCGAAAGGGCTGCAAAGCAGCCCCACGATCTCGATGTCACCGCAAGCTGTCGGGGCAGCCTTGCTGCCCTTTCGCGACACAAGGTCGATCCTACGGTAGAACGCGCGCGCCCCACCGATCAGATCATTTCCTCGGCGCCCTTGCCGCCCAGCACGATCTCGCCGGCTTCGGCCATACGGCGGGCGATGGTGAGGATTTCCTTCTGCGCCGTCTCCACGTCGCTGACCCGCACCGGCCCCTTGGCCTCCAGGTCGTCGCGCAGCAGCTCCGAGGCACGCTTGGACATGTTCTTGAAGATCTTGTCCTTGACCCGCTCGTCGGCACCCTTGAGCGACACCACCAGCACATCGGAGGACACCTCGCGCAGCAGCGCCTGGATGCCACGGTCGTCGACGTCGGCCAAGTTGTTGAAGACGAACATCAGGTCTTCGATCTGCTCCGACAGGTCGCTGTCGATCTCGCGGATCGCGTCCATGAGCGCGCCTTCCACGGAGCTGTCGAGGAAGTTCATGATGTCGGCGGCGCGCTTGATGCCGCCCAGTGTGGTGCGCGCGGCATTGGAGTTGCCGGAGAACTGCTTCTCGAGGATCTGGTTGAGTTCCTTGAGCGCCGCTGGCTGCACGGTGTTGAGCGACGATACGCGCAGGACGATGTCCAGGCGCACCTTGTGGTCGAAGTTGCTCAGCACTTCACCGGCCTGGTCGGGGTCGAGGTAAGCGACCACGATGGCCTGGATCTGCGGGTGCTCGTAGCGGATGACGTCGGCCACGGCGCGCGGCTCCATCCACTTGAGGCTGTCCAGGCCGCTGGTGTTGCCACCGAGCAGGATACGGTCGATCAGGCCGTTGGCCTTGTCCTCGCCGAGGGCCTGGTTGAGCATCTTGCGGATGTAGCCGTCGGAACCGACGCCCAGGCTGGTCTGGTCGCCGACGATCTCGACGAACTCGCTCATCACCTGCTCGACCTGCTCGCGATGGACGTTGCCCATCTGCGCCATGGCCACACCGACCCGCTGCACTTCCTTGGGGCCCATGTGGCGCAGGACCTGCGCGGCATCGGTCTCGCCGAGCGAGAGCAGGAGGATGGCCGCCTTGTCGACGCGGCTCAGCTTGGCGGTAATGGCTCGATTGTCACTCATCGGCGTTGATCCACTCTTTCACGACCTGGGCCACGCGGCCCGGGTCTTCGGCCACCAGGCCCTTGATTGCGTTGAGCTGTGCCTCGTAACCCTCGCTCGGGCTTGGCAACAGAATACTTGTCGGGCCACCCAGGCTGACGCGGTCGTTGGCCAGTTCGCCATCCAGACCGATCATGCCGCCCAGCTCCATGTCGCTGTCCGTGGCAGCCTGCTTGCCGCCACCTGTGATGTTGTTGAGCACCGGACGCAGCACGCCGAACACCAGCACCAGGATGAACAGCACGCCCAGCACCTGCTTGACGATGTCCCAGAACCACGGCTGCGAGTAGAACGGAATGTCGACCAGTTCGTCGCCACGGTCGGCGGCGAACGGCACGTTGATCACGGTGACGCTGTCGCCACGGCTGGCATCGAAGCCCACCGCGTCCTGCACCAGGCGGGTGAAGCGCGCCAGGTCCTCGGCGCCCCACGGGGTGCGGGTGGCTTCGCCAGTGGCGGCGTCGAGCTTGACCTGGTCATCCACCACCACGGCCACCGACAGACGGGTCAGGCGACCTTGCTGCTGACGGGTGTGGCTGATGGAGCGGTCGAGCTCGAAGTTCTTGGTACTCTGCTGACGCTTGTCGCTCGGGTACGGCGCGAGCATCGGCTGGCCGGTGGCCGGATCCATGATCTGCTGGCCGTTGGCGTCCACCAGCGGCTGGCCAGGCTGGATGGCACCGGCCGGCGTGGCGGCGGCCTTGGCGTTTTCGGGCGCGGAGGCGCCGGCCGGCGGCTGGTTGCTCAGGGCCCCCGGCACACCTTGCGGCCCCTGGCTGCTGGCACGCTGTTCGTTGACCGACTGCTCGCTGCGCAGCGCAGGCTGGTCAGGGTTGAACTGCTCGGAGGTAGACTCGACGGCGCTGAAGTCGACGTCGGTCGACACTTCGGCCTTGTAGCGGTCGTTGCCCAGCACCGGCTGCAGGATATTGTGCACGCGCTGGGTGAGCATGCCTTCCATGCGGCGGCTGTAGTCGAACTGCTTGCCCGCCATGGTCAGGGCGGTGTCCTGCAACTGATCGGAAAGCAGATTGCCCTTCTGGTCGACCACGGTCACCTGGGACTTGTCCAGCTCCGGAACGCTGGTGGCCACGAGGTTGACGATGGCCATGACCTGGCCGGCTTCCAGGCTGCGGCCCGGGTACAGCTCGACCAGCACCGAGGCGCTGGGCTTGCGCTCGTCACGCACGAACACCGAGCTTTTCGGGATCGCCAGGTGCACGCGGGCGGCCTTGACGTTGTTCAGGCTCGACACGGTGCGCGCCAGCTCGCCTTCAAGGCCGCGGCGGTAGCGGGTGGCTTCCATGAACTGGCTGGTGCCCAGGCCCTGCTCCTTGTCGAGCAGCTCGAAACCGACATTACCGTCGCTTGGCGCCACACCGGCGGCGGCCAGTTTCAGGCGCGCACGGGAGAGGTCGTCGGCCTTGACCAGCAGGGCGCCGGAGTTCGGCTCAACCTTATAGGGAATATCGGCTGAAGCCAGCGCGTCCACCACCTGCTTGGTGTCCATGCCCGCCAAGCTGCCGTACAGCGGCCGGTAGTCCGGCTGCTGCGACCAGAGCACCACGGCGAAGCCGATGGCCACGCTGGCGGCCAGCCCGACCAGCAGGCCGACCTGACGCAGCATGGGCATCTGCGAGATGTTTTCCAGAAATGCCATGCCGAACAGCGGCGGCTTGGCTGCTGGCGGGCCACTCTTGGCGGGGGCGTTATCGACGACTGCTTCGGCCATGACTCACTCTCGCCCTTATACCGGCATCTGCATGATGTCCTGGTACGCCTGTACCAGTTTATTGCGTACCTGGGTCAGGGCCTGGAACGACACCGAAGCCTTCTGCGAGGCGATCATCACATCGGTCAGGTCGACACCGCTCTTGCCGATCTCGAAGGCGTTAGCCAGCTGGGAGGAAGCCTGTTGCGTTTCATGCACCTTGCCAATGGCCTGGCCGAGCATGTCGGCGAAGCTGCTCTGGCCGGGCGCCAGCTCAGGCGCGGCGGCAACCTTGGGCTGGGACATGGCTTCGGCCTGCATGGCGCGCATGTCCAACATCAGACGATTGAATTCAACACCTTGGGTCATGGACTTCTCTCTCCGGCTGCCGCACTTTTTTTGACACTCATGCAGCGAATGGGTTGGTGCTAGCAAGAGGAGTGCCAGCCAACCCGAAAAACATTCAAAACGACGTATCAACCAAACAGGCTGGCCTCGACATCCAGACCAGCGTCACGCATCTGCGCCAGCTTGTAGCGCAAGGTGCGTGGACTGATCCCGAGACGCTCGGCAGCCTCCTTGCGACGCCCGCGCTCGGCGCGCAGGGTGTCGATGATCATCTGGAACTCGTGACGACGCATGTCGTCGCCCAGCCCCCCGACCTCGGCAGCCGGCTCGACAGATAATGGCTCAATAGTGGCCATTTTCGGCACCGACAATGGAATGGCGCCAGCCAGACAGAAATCCGCCGCCTCGATGACGCCCCCCTGCTGGAGGATCAGCGCCCGCTGTATGGCGTTATCCAGTTCACGCACATTGCCCGGCCAGGCGTAGGCTTGCAGGCACGCCCGCGCTTCGGCGGACAAGCGCACCTGGGCATGGCGCATTTTCTGCGCATGGCGCGCCAGCAAACGCTCGGCCAACGGCACGATATCGGCTGGACGCTCACGCAGCGCCCGCCAAGCCATGGGGAAAACCGAAAGACGGTAGTACAGGTCTTCTCGGAAGCGCCCGGCCGCCACTTCACCCGCCAGGTCGCGGTTGGTCGTGGCGAGAATGCGGATATCCAGGGCGATGGGCTTGCGCCCACCGACGCGCTCGACCTCACGCTCCTGCAGCACGCGCAGCAGCTTGGCCTGCAGGCCCAGCGGCATCTCGGAAATCTCGTCGAGCAGCAGGGTGCCGCCGTCGGCCTGCTCGAACTTGCCGGCCTGGGCGGCGATGGCGCCGGTGAACGCCCCCTTCTCGTGACCGAACAGTGTCGCCTCAAGCATGTTGTCCGGGATCGCCGCGCAGTTGATCGCCACGAACGGCTGGTCCACGCGCCGCGACTGCTGATGGATATAGCGCGCCAGCACCTCCTTGCCAGTCCCCGACTCACCGGAAATCAACACCGTCGAATCGCTTTGCGCGACCCTGGCTGCCAATTCCAGCAATTGCCGACTTGCAGGCTCGCAAGCCACCGGCCCCTCCTCGCCCGCTGACGCACCGGCACCGACGGCATGCCGCGCCACCAGGCTGATCAACGCCTTGGGCTCGAAGGGCTTGACCAGATAGTCGACAGCCCCTTGGCGCATGGCTTCAACGGCCCGCTCAACCGCCGCATGGGCGGTCATCAGCAACACCGGGAGTTGCGGGTGGTTGCGGCGCAGCTGCGCCAACAGCTGGTGACCATCCATGCCCGGCATGTTCACGTCGCTGATCACCAGACTGAACGAATCCTCGGTCACCGCCAGCAAGGCGTCTTCGGCGCTGCCGACGGCGCGCAGGCAGAAGCCGCCGATTTCCAAGGTATCGGCCAGCGCCTGGCGCAGGACCCGATCGTCCTCCACCAGCAGAACCTTGACACTCATTGACCTGCCTCCAGCCGGCTGTCGATCAGCGGTAACACCACGGTGACACAGGTGCCACGCCCAGGCTTGGAGCGCAGGCCCAGCGTGCCACGGTGCGCCCGCACCACGGCCTGAACCACTGCCAGCCCCAGGCCGGTGCCGGTAGCCTTGGTGGTCAGGAACGGTTCGCCAAGACGCGTCAGCAGTTGCGCGTCGATGCCGCTGCCGGCATCACTCACGCAGATGCGCAGGCTATCGTCGCGACGGTACAGATGGACCTTGATTCGCGCCGGCTCATGACTGGCCTGCAGGGCGTTTTCGATCAGGTTGAGCAGCGCGCCAACCAGGGTGTCGCGGTTGCACAGCAAATCGCCAAGATGACTGTCGCACTGCCAGCGCACGGCATGCCCCTGGACATGGGCATGGGCCGCCTGCTGCAACGCCTGGAACAGCGCTTTCGGGCTGATGCGGTCGCTCAGGGGCAACTCGCCGCGGGCGAACACCAGCATGTCGCGCACCTGATGCTCCAGCTCGTGCAGGCGTTCCTTGAGGTTGCCGGCGAAACGCTGACGGGTCTCCTCCGCCAGCGCCTGCTGCGGGTCGGCCAGGTGACCGGCATACAGCATCGCCGCCGAGAGTGGCGTACGGATCTGGTGGGCCAGGGACGCGACCATGCGCCCCAGTGACGACAGGCGCTCGTGGCGCGCCAACTGGTCCTGCAGGCGCCGGGTTTCGGTCAGGTCATTGAGCAGCACCAACTGGCCGGGCTCGGCATCGAGGGAACGCGTGGCAATGGACAGACGGCGTCCGTCACGCAGCGAGACCTCGTGGCCGTCATCCTCACGCGGCGCGAAACTGCGGGCGATCACATGCCGCCAGAGCACACCGACCAGCGGCTCGCCCAGCAACTCGCAAGCTGCCGGATTGGCCTCGCGCACATAGCCCTCGCCATCGATCACGATCACCCCGCCCGGCAGCAGGTCCAGCAGGTTCTGCAGGCGGTTGGCCAGGCGCTCCTTTTCGTCCAGTTCGGCCATGCGCTGGGCGCTGACCACTGCCAGTTCGCCCTTGAGCTCGCTGACGCGCGTCTCAAGCATGTTGTAGGACTGGCTGAGCTGGCTGGAAACCTGGTCGAACAGGGCGAACGCCTGCTCGAGACCCTGCCGGCTTTCCTGCTCGAGCGGGGTGTGTCCTCGCGGATCGGAGGAATGGGAACGGTGGGCGGCCTGGGGCATCGTGCTCTCTCGCATGGCTGACCGTCATAAAAACGGTATGTTGCCAGCGGTGTAGCAATAGCCGTGCCGGAGATGGGGGCAATCAGCCGTGGGCTTGTTGACCGAGCGCAATGACCGGGGTTGTCAAGCACCCGGCCATTGCGCCAAAACCCGGCGGGATCAGTCGTCCGCCTGCTCCTCGCCACCCTGGCGGCTCATGCCGTACTTGCGCATCTTCTCCACCAGCGTGGTGCGGCGGATGCGCAGGCGCTCGGCGGCCCGGGCGACGATGCCATTGGCATCGTCCAGCGCCTGCTGGATCAGCCCCTGCTCCAGGCTGCCAAGATAGTCCTTCAAATCCAACCCTTCGGGCGGCAGCATGGCATGGCTGGCGAAGTTCGGCGCATGCCCGTTGATCGCCACGCGCTCCTCGAGATCGGAACGCAAGCTGTCGACCAACTGCTCGTCTTCGTCATCCACGTAGCGGAACTTCTTCGGCAGTTCCGCCACGCCGATCACCCCGTACGGATGCATGATCGCCATGCGCTCCACCAGGTTGGCCAGCTCACGGACGTTGCCCGGCCAGCCGTGACGGCACAGCGACATGATCGATGCGGAGTTGAAGCGGATCGAACCGCGTTTCTCGTGCTCCATACGCGAGATCAGCTCGTTCATCAGCAGCGGAATGTCTTCCACCCGCTCACGCAATGGCGCCATCTCGATAGGGAACACGTTCAGCCGGTAATACAGGTCTTCGCGGAAGGTCCCGTCCTCGATCATGGTCTCGAGGTTCTTGTGCGTCGCGGCGATGATGCGCACGTCGATGCTCTGGGTCTTGTTGCTGCCGACCCGCTCGAAGGTGCGCTCCTGCAGGACACGCAGCAGCTTGACCTGCATCGGCAGCGGCATGTCGCCGATCTCGTCGAGGAACAGCGTGCCGCCGTTGGCCAGTTCGAACCGCCCGGCACGGCTGGTAATCGCCCCGGTGAAAGCGCCCTTCTCGTGGCCGAACAGTTCGCTCTCGAGCAATTCCGCCGGAATCGCCCCGCAGTTGACCGGCACGAACGGCGCCTCGCGGCGCTTGGAGTGGTAGTGCAGGTTGCGCGCCACCACCTCCTTGCCGGTACCGGACTCGCCGAGAATCAGCACGCTGGCATCGGTGTCGGCAACCTGCTGCATCATCTGCCGCACATGCTGGATGGCACGGCTGGTGCCCACCAGGCTACGGAACAGGTTGGGCTCGCGCTGACGACCACGCTCACGGGCCTGGTCATACATCTCGCGGTAGACCTGGGCACGGTGCAGGGAGTCGAGCAACTGGCTGTAGCTCGGCGGCATCTCGAGATTGGAGAGCACGCGCCGACGCAGGTCCTCGGGGAACTCCGCGGAAGAAATTTCACCCAAAAGCAGAACCGGAAGGAACTCATCCCACCCGACCACTGTCTTAAGGAGCCCCAGCACACTGGCCGGAGCATTCACGGTCCCGATCAGGACGCACAGGACTTCGCGACTGGAAGACAAACCCTCGACCACCTGCTGCCAGTCGCCGCTGGAACAGGAGAGGTTATCTTCGCCGAGAAAATTCAGGACCACCGCCAGATCGCGGCGGCGTTCGCTGTCGTCATCGATCAGGAGAATCTTGGTTTCACGCCACATGCAATAGCAACTTCCCTAGTCATATCGGCGCCCGGAGGGCGTGCACGACATCATTCCGACTGAATGGTCAGTGTTCGGACGTCTGAATTTCGAAAACAGCCACTAGTAAAGTCAAAAAGGCCTGCACAGTCAAATTTATGGCGCCTTTTGCTCAGTCCGGTGCATATTAACTGAACAAATGGTAAACCTTCGACGCATTCTTTGCTTGATTGATCTGGGTCATTTCATCGGCGATGGCCTGGCGCTCGCCGATGGTCGCGTCGAGCAGTTCACGATAGACCTGCAACAACCCTTCCAAGCGCTCCTTGACCAGCTCTTCATCCAGCGCTGGCGCGCCGAGCATGTCGTCGATGCAGGTGCGGCAGCTCTCGTCGAGCCTGCCGATGGCATCCCAGTCCTTGGCACTCAGAGCGTTCAGCAGTGCGTCGCGGGTCTCGTCGAATCGTTGCAGTTCGCTGCTCACCTTGCTCTCCCTGTCCGGCTCAGCCGGCTTGTTGCGCTTCGGCGATCGCGTCCCAGCCGCTCTTGACGGTGATCAGCAATTGCGCGACCTCGTCGATGATCGCCGGGTCGTTGTCGATATTGGCCTGCATCAGGCGATTGGTCATGTAGGCGTAGAGGCTCGACAGCTGCTCGATGTAGGCAGGGTCCGCGCTCTTCTGCGCATCCAGGCCGTCGTTCAGGCCGATGATGATGTCGATGGCCTTGCCCAGCATCAGGCCTTTTTCGGCGATGTCGCCGCGGGCCAGCGCACCTTTGGCCTGGGCCATGCGATCGAGCCCACCCTCCATCAGCATCTGCACCAGGCGATGGGGCGTTGCTTCGGAAATTTGGGCATGGGAATTGACCTTCTGGTACTGCCGAAGGGCTCTCATGGGATTCATCTTGCGACCTCGTAGCGGGCAAAAACGACTGGTTTCATAGTCCTTGTATCGGGCCGGCGGCGGAAAACTTTACCTGCCGCCGAGGTGAAGCCGGACATCATGCCCGGACTTCACGGGACCTTCACGGATTATTTGTCGTTCTTGGCATTGTTCAGTGCGTTGAGCGTGCCCAGCACGTTGTTCTGCTGCTGGCGCAGCTGAGAGACCAGGGTATCCATGCTGTTGTACTTGTCCTGCAGGCTGACGCGCAGGGCTTCCATACGCGTATCCAGGGTGTCCTGCTCGGCCTTGAGCTTGGTCAGACTCTCGCTCAACACCTTGGAGCGCTCGGCCAGGGTGCCGGTGGCTGCCTTGGCATACGGTTCGGTCGCGGTCTGCAGACGTGCCAGCAGGCCATTCTTGCCATTGAAAATGCTGGTCAGGTCGGCGGCGTTGGTGGCCGCGGCCTTGTCCCACTTCTTTTCGTCCAGGGTGAGCGTGCCGCCATCCTGGGACGAGGTGACGCCAAAGGCGGCGAGCGACTTCATCGTGCCGTTGCCGGAAAGCGCGTTCATTTCTTCGCGGATCGATGACATCAGCGCACGCATGGACGCGTCGCCGGTGAGCGCTGCGGGCGTCACAGTGCCGTCGGCGTTCTTTGTCACCCTGGTCTCGGCGTTGACCACCTTGAGCAGCGCATTGTAGGTGTCGATGAAGCCTTTGAGTCCCGACTTCAGCGCGGTGGTGCTGGTGGTCAGAGACAGCGTGGTCTTGAGGAACTCCTTGGTATCCTTGTCCTGGGGGGAAACACCCACCAGCTTGATATTCAACCCGCTTACCGCATCGCTGATATCGTTGCTCTTGGACTCCATGGAGATGCCATCAAGCGTGTACTTGGCATTCTGGGGTTCATCTACAACGGTCGCCCCAATGTCGAGCCCCGAGTTGCCCGACAACGTGATATCGGAACCCACACCCATCTTGTTGGAAGTAATCACCAGACGCGAACCCGAGGCGTCAGTTAGAACGTTGGCACTCAAGCCTGCGGTACCGAACTGGCTGTTGATCGCCTCGCGCACTTGCTGCAGCGTAGCGCCCGGCGGGATGCTGACGTCGTGGGCCTTGCCATTCTGGGTAATGGTCAGTTTGGTCGAGGTGGTCCCCGGGTTGATCACGCTATCCGCGCCGCCAGCGTACACCTTGGTGGACACCTTGGAAGCCGATGCCAGCTGGGTCACAACCAGGTTGAAGGAACCATTGGCCGCTCCAGCACCAGCGGTGATGGTCGCAACCTTCTCATCCGAGGACTTCAACGCCAGACCACCGAAGCTGTTGTCGTTGGTCATGCTGGTCAACGCGCCACGGAAGGCATCCAGGGCCGCCTGGATCTTGCCGATCGAGGACAACGTGGTGGTTGCCTTCAGTGTCTGGGTGTTGATCTGTGCCTGTTTCGGCGCCTTCTGCGCGTCCACCAGGGACTTCACAATCGCCTGGGTATCGATGCCCGAACCGATACCGCTGACTGTTGAACCTGCCATCATTGCTCTCCTTGTTCGGTAGCTGCCGGGTCCTTGACGACTACACACATCAAATGACCGACAGCAACAAAAATCATGCCAGCTTAAGCCTTGCCATCAAACAGCAGGCTGCCAGCTTCGCTGAGGCTTTGTGCCAGCTTCAGCGCCGTTTCCGACGGGAGCTGGCGGATCACATCACCGGATTCGGTGGCGATCACCTTGACCACGACCCGGCCGGTGGAATCATCGATTGAAAAATCCAGCTTGCGCTGGCTCGACTGGACGAAATCGCGGATCTCGCCAACCGCCTTCTCCAGGTCCTCGCGGGTGTGCGGCTTGTCATCGACGGCCGCGGCTTCCGGCACCTTGGCAGGCACCAGCGGGTCCTTGGCAGTCGTCACTGCCTGAGGCAGCACCGGAGGATACACCTGGTTCAGCTTGACACTCATGTCCATGCTTCGAACTCCTCATGTCAAAAAAGCGAAAGGGCACGTAAACGCGCCCTTCCACCTCTTACTCAGGCGCCTGAATTACTGGAGCAGTTTCAGGACCGAGGATGGCAGCTGGTTAGCCTGCGACAGGATCGCGGTCGAAGCCTGCTGCAGAGTCTGCTGCTTGGTCAGCTCTGCAGTTTCCGAAGCGAAGTCCACGTCCTGCACGGTCGAACGGGCAGCGGTGGAGTTCTTCTGGATGTTCTGCAGGTTGTCAACGGTGGTGGTCAGACGGTTCTGGGTAGCACCCAGGCCCGAACGGACGCTGTCGATCGAACCGATGGCCTTGTCGATAACGGCCAGGGCGTTCTGAGCCTTGGTGGCGTCGGTGACGTCGGTTTGCGAGATGGTGGTCTTGGCGGAGGTAACGGTCGCAGCACCGAACAGATCAGTAGCGCCGCCCAGCGAGAAGCCCTTGGCCGAGTCCAGGGAGATCTGGCCGGTCACCACAATGGCAGCACCACCCAGAGCAGCACCAGCAGCGAAGTTGCCGGAGCCGTCTTTGGCAGCGATCGAGATGTTCGTCTGGGCGTTGGCGTCAGCAGCCGAGAAGTTGATGTTCTCGCCGGTGTCCGACTTGATGCTCAGGGTTTGTTTGGCTTCGTCGTAGTTGACGCTGATGCCCAGTTTGGCGGCGTTGGATTTCAGCTGGTCAGCCAGGCCTTTCTGGTCGGTCACACCAACGAAGTCAACAGTACCGCTCGAACCGACGGACAGCTTGAAGTTGGATGGAGTGGCAGCGGTAACGTCCAGCTTAACTTCAGTGCTGGCGGTTGCAGTCAGACCACCGATCGAACCGTTCAGGTTGCTGGCGATTTGCTTGGCGGAAGCGCCAGCAGCGTAGGCGACAGTGGCGGTCTGGCCGTTACCGGTAACGGACAGGCTACCTGCGGCAACGCCGCCTGCGCTTGGAGCGATCGCGGTGCTCTTGACCTGCTGGGAACCGATGTTGCTGGCAGCAACGTTTTCCAGGGTCAGGTTGATGGTTTCGTTGGCGTTGGCGCCGACCTGGATGGCCTTGGTGCCGTAGGAGCCGTCCAGCAGCTTCTGGCCACCGAAGGTGGTGGTTTCCGAGATACGGTTCAGCTCGGCGGTCAGAGCCTGGTATTCGTCGTTGTTCGACTTACGGTCGTCGGCGCTCAGGGAGCCAGTGGCCGAGGACAGGGCCAGGGTACGCATTTTCTGCAGGATGTCGGTCGAAGCCTGCATTGCGCCTTCGGCGGTCTGGGCGATCGAGATACCGTCGTTGGCGTTCTTAACTGCCTGGCCCAGGCCGTTGATCTGGCTGGTCAGACGGTTGGCGATCTGCAGGCCGGCAGCGTCGTCTTTGGCGCTGTTGATGCGCAGGCCGGAAGACAGGCGCTGCATCGAAGTGGTCTGGGCGCTGCTGGCCTTGTTCAGGTTAACTTGAGTAGTAACCGAAGCAATGTTGGTGTTTACAGTTAAAGCCATGACGAAATCCTCGTTGGATGGGTACTGCGGCTTCCGGCCCTGGCATCCGCCGGGTATGGCCTAGAGAACCTTCGTAATGGTTATCGTCGTCTGCGTGGGTTGCTTGAGGGCATTTTCGAAAAAAAAATGCCATCACCCCGCCACCCCCATGAAATCAGGGGGTTATTGATTTGGCGGTTGCCGATCAGCGGCTGCTTTGCAGCCCATCACGGGGCAAGCACGCTCCTACAGGGCGATCTTCCACGCATAAAAAAACGCCTGACGGGGCACGCCAGGCGTTTTATTCGAGGTCTTCGCGAATCAGCCGCGATAGAGAATCGCCGAACCCCACGAAAGGCCCACGCCAAAGCCGCTGATGGCAACGCGCTTCCAGCTACTGTCGAACATGTGCTTCTGCAGCAGCAGCGGCACACTGGAGGACACGGTATTGCCAGTCTCGAGCATGTCCTTGACGAACTTCTCCGGATGCTGCTCCTCGAAGCGTCGCGCCACGGCATCGACAATTGCCGCACTGCCCTGGTGGATGCAGAACGCATCGATGTCCGAGGACTGCAGGCCACTGGCCGCCAGCAGCTCATGCAGGTGCGCCGGCACCTTGACCAGGGCGAAGTTGAACACCTGGCGACCGTTCATGAAGAAGGTGCCGTCGCTGACTTTGAGGTGCTCGGCACCCGAGCCATCGGTGCCGAAACGCGCCTCGCCCAACTGCCAGACGGCGTTCTCGCCCATCCAGGTGGCCGTGGCGGCGTCACCGAACAGCATGGTGGTGTTGCGATCTTCCGGGTCGACGATCTTCGAATACGGATCGGCGGTGATCAGCAGGCCGTTCTTGAGCCCTGCCGCCTGCATGAAGCCCTTGATGGCGTACAGACCGTACACATAGCCGGAGCAGCCCAGCGACACGTCGAAGGCCGCCACGCGGGTCGACAGGCCCAGCTTGTTCTGGACAATCGCCGCAGTGTGCGGCAGGCCTTCTTCGTCACCGTTCTGGGTGACGACGATCAGCACATCGATCGACTGCGGGTCCAACTCCGGGTTGTTGGCGAACAACGCCCGGGCCGCCTCCACGCACAGATCGGACGTTTCCTGCTCCTCAGCCTTGCGCGGCAGGAAGGAAGCGCCGATCTTGCCGAACATGAACTCTTCGTCCTTGCCGAACTTCGCACCCTGGACGTAGTTGTCCAGGCCAGCGGTGGGCACGTAACTCGCGATGCTTTTGATGCCAATCATTCTGGCTTCCCAATGAAAACAGCCAAAGACCGCCACTCGATGAATTGAGGGCGCCGACTACCGGCGTCAAGGGCAATGCGCCCTGGACAGGCCGACATCAGGCCTGCCCTCTGCGTACCGGTAACAAAATGCTGCAGCAACTGCCGCATAGAATACAGGGAAGATGCACGATTTGACTCATTAGTCACAGTCAATTATCGCCAAACCCCTGCCACCACCGCGCGCCAGACACGAAAAAGCCCCGGCAGCATGGCGCTGGCCAGGGCTTTCCTGAGGCGGATCGCGATCAGAGCTTGTTGAACAGGCTCAGTTGCGAAATACGCGAGAAGGCCAGCTGGGAAGCTTCGAGCATGGCCTGCTGCAGGGTCAGCATGATCGAGGCGTCGGCCATGTCGGTGTTGCCGATGGCATCCTGGGTGACCTTGTTGGCCGTGCTCAGGCTGGTGTTTTCCTGGCGCTGGATATCGAGCGAGTTGCCACGAGCACCGATCGAACCACGGGTGATATCCACCTGCTCGCGGGCACTGGCCAGGTTGGCCACAGCCGAGGCTACGGCGTTCTTGATGGCGGTATTGTCGCCCGAGGTGCCTGGCGGCGCATCCAACGCCGCACGCAGCTGGCTGATGGTCTCCAGCACGCTCTGGTTCTGGTGGTTGTTGGCATTGACCGCGAACTGGTCACCCGTCTGCGGCGTACCGGATACCTGGTAGGTCACCCCCGCCACCGTCAGCGACGGCGCGGTGAAGGTACCGCTGGCAACGGGTTTGCTGTCCGCAGTCAAAGGCTGGGC
This sequence comes from Pseudomonas sp. P110(2024), assembly GCF_057480795.1. Lineage (NCBI taxonomy): Bacteria > Pseudomonadati > Pseudomonadota > Gammaproteobacteria > Pseudomonadales > Pseudomonadaceae > Pseudomonas > Pseudomonas sp. P110(2024). Next base: position 139,227 of record NZ_JBLIYT010000013.1, on the reverse strand, counting down.
ATAGAACTCGTAAGTGTTGGCACCGGTGAACTTGATCACCGCCCCATCGCTCGGGAAGGTACTGCTGTAGGCGGCCGGGTCGGTCACGGCGCCGCTGGTGACCTGCGCACTGGACGGGTTGCCGGCACCACGCACGGTCGTGAGCGTATCGGGGCGGGCCTGCACGCTGAACTCACGGCCGGCGAAGACGGCATTGGCATCATCACCCTCCTTCAGCGACGCGGTGACCTCGAACTCGACGCCGCGCACCGCGATACGATTGCCACCCTCGGCCTTACTGTCGAAGGTGCCATTGGTGGGCGTCTCGGCAGTGATGTCGTTACCCAGAGCATCGGTCACCGTGTACTGGGTGGCGCTGGTGAAGGTGATCTTGTACGGCTGGCCGGCGGTGAAGCTGCTGTTGTAGGTGTTGTTCGAGGTCAGCAGGCCCGGCGAGAGCGCGACCTTGCCGTCATTGACCGGCGGCGTCAACAGGGTGGACTGGGTACGGCTTTTGTTCTTGGCCGAATCGAAGATACTGAAGCCGGTGTCGTTGGTCGCCAGGCTCAGGGTGTCGGACACCTGCAGGCTCAGTTGGGTCTGGTCGCCCTGGTAGCTGTAGGTACCATCGGCATTGCGCACATAGGGTGGCGACGAGGTCTTGGTGCCACCGAACATGTAGTCGCCGTTGGCATCGCGCGAATTGAGCAGGCCGAAGATGTTAGCCTCGATCTCCTTGAGCTCGCTGCTGATGGAGACGCGATCAGCATCGGTCACGCCAGCGCCACCGGCACGCAGGGCCAGCTCGCTGGCACGCTGCATGGCATCGTTGATGGTGCTCAGCACGCTCTCTTCCTGCAGCAGCGAATTGTTCACCGTGGTCATGTTGCCGTCGTATTGCTTGAGCAGCGCTTGCTGCTGTTGCAGCAGGAGCAGGCGCGCGGCGCCGACCGGATCGTCGGCAGCGGTCTGGATGCGCACGCCGCTGTCGATCTGCGTCTTGCTCTTCATCAGGTCAGCGAAGTTCTTGGTGTAGCTACTGGCGCTCGACTCATAGAACTGAGCGGTGGAAATACGCACGATGGCTACTCCTTACAATGCGTTGATCAGGATGCTGAAGGTTTCCTGCGCCGCCTTGATGATCTGCGACGACGCGGTGTAGTAGTGCTGGAACTTGATCAGGTTGGCTGCCTCATCGTCCAGGTTGACACCGGAAACCCCGTTGCGGCTTTCCTTGGCCGCATCGAGCACGGCCTTGGTCGCAACGGTATCGATTTTGGCCTGGTTGGCCTTGGCTCCGACCCGCTCGACCAGCGAGGCGTAGGCCGAGGTGAAGCTGGAGCCGCCGCCGGAGGTCACGCCGACGGTGGATTTGGTCTGCAATCCCAGCAGCGCCTGGGCGTTGCGGTTGTCGGACTTGCCGTCGGCATTGAAGCCAAAGGTAAAGCTGTCGTTGGTCGCCGGGCTGCCGCCGACGGTGGTCTCGACGCTGAAGGTCCGCGGGTTGCCGCTACCATCGAGGATCGGCGCACCGCTGGCATCGCGCATCGGCACATTGATGGTCAGCTTGTTGTCCTGACCAGGCACGATGGTGCCTGTGCCGATGGAGTTACCCTTGGAGTCGTACAGGGTGTAGCCCTGCGTACCTCCGCTGGCGGCCTGGAACACCATGCGTACCGGCATGGAATGCTTGATCGAATCCTGGATCAGCGCAGTGTCGGCGCCACCATAGATATCCAGCTTGGCTCCCAGGTTTGGCTGGGTGATGGTGCCGGAGCCGGTATTGCCACTACCCACAACGCCATTGATCGGCCCGGCGAAGGCGAGCTTGTTGGCATCGGTGAGCACGGTATTGATGGAGCCTGCCGCCGAACGGGTCGGGCTCACGTTGAAGGTGTCGCCAGCGGCCAGGCCGCCACCGTTCAGTTTCAAGGTGAAGCCGTCGATCACCGGCGGCGGCGTGGTGGTCAGGTCGAAGTTGCCCATGTCGGTGCCGTCGGAACGGCGCACGCTGTACTGGTTCGGGCCGGTGAACTTGACCTCGTAGTCGTAGGTGGTGAGCGCGCCGCTGTTGGCGATGGTCACATCCAGGTTGCCGGAGCCTGCGCTGTTGTTCGCGGAGGCCAAGCTGCGCTGGCTGATCGCCAGGGCGCTGTTGATGCTGGAGAACAGCGCGCTGCCGAACTGCGCGTTGGCATCCAGGCCCTGCCCCAGCTGGCTGTTGATGCTGTCGGCCACCACCAGGGCGACACGCCCCAGCTCGTTCATCGACGGGGTGAGCACATCGCTGCGGTAGCGCAGCAAGCCGCCGATCTGCCCGCCGGTGACCACCGAGGTGACATCCGAGGAGAAGGTCGGGTAGTTGATCTGCAGGCTGTACTGGCTCTGGTCCGCGGCGCTCGGCACGGCGCTCAGGGTATTGGCGCGGTTGCCGGTGACCAGCGACTGGCCGTTGCCCAGGTACACGTCGTAGTTGCCGTCACGCTCCTGCACGGTGACGCCGACCAGCTCGTTGAGCTGGCGGACCGCTTCGCTGCGGGCGTCGAGCAGGTTGTTCGGCGAGGCGCCGGAGGCCGACAGCTGGGTGATCTGCTTGTTGAGATCAGCGATGCTCGAGGTCAGCTTGTTGACCTGGCCCGACAGGGTGTCCAGCTGGCTGTTGATGCTGTCGTTCTGCTTGCTCATCTGGCTGGAGATGGCATTGAAACGGTTGCTCAGGGTCTGCGCCTGGGTCAGCAGCAACTGGCGCGAGGCGACGTCGCTGGGTTTGGCCGAAGCGGTCTGCAGGGCCGAGAAGAACGCGGTCAGCACCGAGCTGATACCGGTGTCGCTTTCGGCCAGCAGCTTGTCAATGCCGGTGATCTGATCCTGGAACGCCGCCGCATCGGTATTCAACGAGGTGGAGGTCTGCAGCTGGTTGTCCAGGTAGGCGTTGTAGATACGACGCACATCCGACAACGTGGTACCAGTGCCGACGAAGCCCGTGCCGATATTGTGCGACGGCCCCGTGGTCTGGATGGTCTGCTGACGCGAGTAACCCGAGACGGCCGCGTTGGCGATGTTGTTACCGGTGATGGACAGCGCGGTCTGGCTGGCATTCAGGCCGGAAAGCCCGATCGAGATCAGAGACATGCTTCAATCCTTATAGATTCGTGTTAGTGCCGGCCATGGCGTATTCCTGGGTTGGCCGCAGCTGCCGGGCAATGCTGATGATCTTGCGGGCGTAGTCCGGATCGGTCGCGTAGCCAGCCTTCTGCAGCTCTCTTGCAAACTGTTCCGGGTTATCGGCGGCGCCGACGGCATCTTTATAGCGGTTGTTGTTCTGCAACAGGCTGACCAGATCGTGGAAGCTGTCCTGGTAGGAGTCGTAGGAACGGAACGCCGCCGTCTCCTTGACGAACTGCCCACCACGGAACTCGCTGGTGATCGCCCGTGCCTCGCCACCCTGCCAGTTACCGGTGGCCTTGATGCCGAACAGGTTGTGGCTGCTACTGCCGTCGGGATTGCGCATGACCGACTTGCCCCAACCAGTTTCCAGCGCAGCCTGGGCCACCAGGTAGCGCGGGTCGATACCGATGCGCTTGGCCGCCTGCTCGGCCATCGGCAGCATGGTGGCGACGAAAGCATCGCTGTCGCTGAACGCCTTGCTCGGCGCCAGCGGCGGCTGGGCCACGGCCCGGCCCAGAATGCGCACACCCTCGCGCGGCGCGGCGAACGTCTGCGCCGGCTGCCAGTCGCCCCGGGCGACGCCGGCGAGCGTGGGGCCAGTGCGACTGGGCAGGGCTGTGTCGTTGCCCGCGGCGCCGGCACTGGCGGCGGACGGTACGATCCCAGCCAGCAATCGGTCGGTCAGCTTGCCCGGCAAGGCCAGGCGCCGCGAATTGAGGGCAGCGACGTCGTTGCGCCCGGCAGCGGGCTGCTCGCCGTGCACCGGCGCGGCCACGCGACTGCCCCAGAGCACCGGAGCGGCACCGTCGGTGCGCGGGAATGGGCTGGAGTTCACGCTGTGCTTCTGCTTGCTCAGCTGACGCACCAGCACATCCTGCAGGCCAATGCCGCCACCCTGGCGGGACATGCTCACCGCCAGTTGCTGGTCATACATGTCACGGTACTGCTTGACCGTGTCGCTGTTCATCGGGCCGTCTTCGTCGGCCATCACATCGGTGGCCTTGCGCGACGCCTTGAGCATCTCGCTGACGAACAACGACTCGAATTCCTGGGCCACCTTGCGGATGTTGCCCTCGCTGTCGCGATCGCCAGCTTTGAGCGAACTCAACCGATTGAGGTCGGTGAAGGCCCCACTGTCGGACGCGCCGGAGATCAGGCTTTTCGGATTCATCCCTGGCGTCCTCAGATCACGATCAGGTCGGCTTGCAACGCACCGGCCTGCTTCAGGGCTTCGAGGATCGCCATCAGGTCGCTCGGCGCTGCGCCGACCTGGTTCACCGCGCGGACGATCTCATCCAGCGTGGTGCCCGGGCCGAACTTGAACATCGGCTTGGCTTCCTGCTCGGCATTGACCCGCGAGCGTGGCACCACGGCGGTCTGGCCGTTGGAGAACGGCCCCGGCTGGCTGACGATCGGGTCTTCGGTGATGGTCACGGTCAGGCTGCCGTGGGTCACCGCCGCCGGCGAGACCTTGACGTTCTGGCCGATGACGATGGTACCGGTGCGCGAGTTGATGATGACCTTGGCCACAGCCTGCCCCGGATCGATCTCCAGGTTCTCGAGAATGGACAGGTAGTCCACTCGCTGGCTCGGGTCCATCGGCGCGGTGACCCGCACCGAACCACCATCGACGGCCTGGGCCACGCCCGGGCCAAGCAGCTCGTTGACCTTGTCGACGATGCGCTTGGCGGTGGTGAAGTCCGGGCGATTGAGGTTCAGGGTGAGACTGTTGCCCTGGTTGAAGCCACTTGGCACCGCGCGCTCGACCGACGCGCCACCGGGAATACGACCGGCCGACGGGACGTTGACGGTGATCTTCGAGCCATCACGGCCTTCGGCGTCGAATCCACCGACCACCAGGTTGCCCTGGGCGATGGCGTAGACGTTGCCGTCGATCCCCTTGAGCGGCGTCATCAACAGGCTGCCGCCGCGCAGGCTCTTGGAGTTGCCGATCGATGACACCGTGATGTCGATCACCTGGCCCGGCTTGGCGAAGGCCGGCAGGTCGGCATGCACCGACACCGCGGCAACGTTTTTCAACTGCACGTTGCCCGATCCTGGCGGCACCTTGATACCGAACTGCGACAGCATGTTGTTGAAGGTCTGCAGGGTGAACGGGGTCTGGGTGGTCTGGTCACCGGTACCGTTCAGGCCCACCACCAGGCCGTAGCCGATCAGCTGGTTGGCCCGCACGCCGGAAATGCTGGCGATATCCTTCAAGCGCTCGGCGTGAGCGCCGAAGGCACAAGACAGAAGTAGTGTCGCGGCAATCAACCGCCTAGCGTTGAACATGGTCATCCGTACTCAGAAAGGCCAGAGCGGGCTGATGAAGAAGCGGTCCAGCCAACCGGGCTGGCTGGCATCGGCAAACGAGCCGGTGCCCGAATAGGTGATGCGCGCGTCGGCCACGCGGGTGGACGGCACGGTGTTGTCGGTGGCGATGTCGTCGGCACGCACCAGGCCAGCAATGCGCACCAGCTCTTCGCCGGTGTTCAGGGTCATCCACTTCTCGCCACGCACGGCGATAATGCCGTTAGGCAGCACCTCGGCCACGGTGACGGTGATCGAGCCGGTCAGGGTGTTGCCCTGGGTGGCCTTGCTGTCACCTTTGGTGGAACGGTCACCGCTGTAGCCGGCCTCCAGGGTGAGGTCGCCACTGCCCAACGGGTTGTTGGTGTTCGGCACGGTACCGAACAGCGAGGTCAGACCGAGGTTGGCCTTGCTGTTCTTCTGGATCTGGGAACCTGCGTTCTTGCTCGCCGAGGTGCGCTCGTTGAGGGTGATGGTGATGATGTCACCGACCCGAAACGCCTTGCGATCGGTATACAGGCCCTGCTCGAAACCGGCCTGGTAGATCGAGCCGTTGTTGGCCGCTGCCGGCAACGGGGTGCGCGGCAGGACCGGCGCGTAGTACGGATCGTTGGGCTTGGGCGTCGGCGCGACGCAACCGGCCAACGATACCGCCCCCCCCAGGGCGAACACGGACAACAGACGTTTCATGACGCTTACCTCTAGGCAAAACAGGCGCTGCAACAGCGAGCGAATGGTCAGCGGCCCGCACCCGGCGGGCCGCCAGGGGTTACAGCTGCTGGGTGACGAACGACAGCATCTTGTCGGCGGCGGAGATGACCTTGGAGTTCATCTCGTAGGCGCGCTGGGTGGTGATCATGTTCACCAGCTCTTCGACGGTGCTAACGTTGGACGCTTCCAGGGTCTGCTGCTCGGTGGTGCCGAAGCCGTTCAGGCCTGGGGTGCCGACCTGCGGCGCGCCGCTGGCAGCGGTCTCCAGGAACAGGTTGCCACCGATCGCCTGCAGACCGGCCGGGTTGATGAAGTCGGCGGTCTGGATGTTGCCGATGACCTGCGCGGCCGGGTTGCCGACGGTGGTGATCGACACGGTGCCGTCCTTGCCGACGGTGAACGTCTGCGCGTCTGGCGGCACGACGATGGCCGGTTCCAGGGCAAAGCCGTTGGCGGTGACGATCTGGCCGTCGGAGTTCAGGTGGAAGGTACCGTCGCGCGTGTACGACACGGTGCCGTCGGGCTGCAGGATCTGGAAGAAACCGCGACCGTTGACCGCCATGTCCAGCGGGTTTTCAGTGGTCTGCAGGCTGCCGGCATTGAAACTCTTCTGGGTGCCGACGATGCGCACACCGGTACCGACCTGCAGGCCCGAAGGCAGCTCGCTGTCCTGGGTGGACTGCGCGCCAGGCTGGCGCTTGATCTGGTAGAGCAGGTCCTGGAACTCGGCACGATCACGCTTGAAGCCGGTGGTCGAGACGTTGGCCAAGTTGTTGGAGATGACCGCGAGGTTGGTGTCCTGGGCGGACAGGCCGGTTTTAGCGACCCAAAGAGCCGGAAGCATTTAATGTTCTCCTCGTGCGCCTGTTTTACGGCACCCGTTCAAATGTAATTAGCCGATTTGCAAAACCCGAGCCATGGCTTCATCGCCTTCCTTGGCCGCGTTCATCATCTTGACGTGCAGTTCGAACTGACGGGACAGCGCCAGCACCGAGGTCATTTCCTCGACGGCATTGACGTTGCTCGACTCCAGGAAACCCGAGACCACCCGCACGTTGACATCGGCGTCAGCCGGCTGGCCAGTGGTGGTGTGGATCATGCCGTCCAGGCCCTTGGTAAGCCCCTTGATATCCGGATTGACCAGCTTGATCCGGTCGACCTCGGCCATCACCCGCGGATCCTCGCCCATGGCGCGGATGCTGATGGTGCCGTCGTCGCCGACCTCGACCTTCTGCTCCGGCGGAATAGCGATGGGACCGCCATTGCCGATCACCGGCATGCCGTTGCCAGCACGCAGCACGCCCAGGGCGTCGATGTTCAGGCTGCCGGTGCGCACGTAGGCTTCGCTACCGTCTGGTGCCTGCACGGCGATGAAACCCTTGCCGGCAACCGCCACATCCAGCTCCCGACCGGTCTCGACCAGCGCACCCTCGCTGAAATCGGTGGCCGGGCGCTCGGTCATGGCGAAGGCGCGTGCCGGAAAGCTGTCGCCGAACACCGGCATCGAACGCGCCTGCTCCAGGTCACGCTGGAAGCCGTTGGTGGAAACGTTCGCCAGGTTGTTGGCATGGGCCTTCTGCGCCAGCGCGTTCTGGCTGGCGCCGGTCATGGCCACGTAAAGCATCTTGTCCACAGCATCTCCTCTACGCGAACCTTGCCGCGCTATCGTTGGCAAGGCTAAAGCAAATATCGAACCAAGCTGACACAACCCTTTGAGTACGGGGTATTCAGGGCCACGCCAAGGCCAAAAGCGTCAGTTTGTCGGCGAATGTTTGCCGCAGGCGGCAACACCCCGTCAGTTGTTCCGACACGCGCCATTGTTGTAGGGCCCGGAATGACGCTTCCAGCCCTCGCCCGGATCGGTGGCCGAGCACATGTAGCGCCCGGTCGCCAGGCTTTGCCACTGATACCAGGGCGCCGGCGCGGCGCGCAGCGAGAGCGCGATCAACAGTGCGCCCGCCACCGCCACAAGCATCGACAGTTTCTTCATGGCTTTGCCCTCCGCTGTGCCAGACGTGAAAAAGCCCCCGCAAGCAGGGGCTTTTTCACGCCACGATCATCAGGTCATCTGGATGATGGTCTGCATGATGGTGCTTTCGGTGGAAATGGTCTTGGCGTTGGCCTGGTAGTTGCTCTGCGCCTTGATCAGGTTGACCAACTCGCCAGTCAGGTCGACGTTGGAGTCTTCCAGGGAACTGCCCGCGATACGACCCAGGGTACCGGTGTCCGGCTCGCCGATGATCGGCACGCCCGAAGCGTAGGACTCTTTCCAGGCGGTGGCGCCGACCGGGGTCAGCCCCTGCAGGTTCGCGAAGTTGGCGATCACCACCTGACCGATGACCTTGTTCTGGCCGTTGGTGAAGTTGGCGAACAGGTTGCCGCTCTGATCCACGGTCAGGCCGGCGAGCTCACCGGTGGCATAGCCATCCTGGTCCTTGGCAGTGGTGGCCGAGGCCGCGTTGTACTGAGTGGTGGCCAGCATGTCCAGAGTCACACCACCGGTGCGTGCGGTGGCACCATTGCCTACCCAGGCGCCTGCGGCGTTCTTCTCGGCCGGCACCCAGTTGGCCAGCTGGAAGGTCTTGTCGGCAGCGACGGTCAAGCCACCTGCGACCGGCCCGGCAGCCATTGCGGCGGTATCCAGCTTGCCTGCCGAGGTGAACGGCAGCTTGTTGACCAGCGGAGTGGACAAGGTGGGGTCGGCCGGATTGCGACCATCGATGGTGGTGTACATGGTCCAGGAGTTGGTACCGGCATCCTTGACGAAATACTGGTTCATCTGGTGTTCGTTGCCCTGGCTGTCGTAGACCGGGGTATTGAAGGTGTAGTTGTAGCTTTTGACATTGGTCGGATCGAACGGCGCAACCGTCGGCGCTGCGTCGCTGGAGTTCAGGTTGACCGTTTCGGAAATGCGACCCGTCGGCTTTGGCGACAGGTTCGAAGTATCGATCTTCAGGTTGGTCAGCGACCCCTGGATGACCTTGCCGTTTTCATCCACCGGATAACCCTGCAGGTTGGCGCCGTTGGCGTTGACCACGTAGCCTTCCTTGTCGCTGTAGAAGGCGCCGGAGCGGGTGTAAATCCGCGAGCCGTTGTCATTCAGGGCAAAGAAGCCGTTGCCGTCGATGGCCATGTCCAGCGCCTGGCCGGTGCCATTGATGTTGCCCGGGTTGAACATCTGCGAGACCGCCATGGTCTTCACGCCGCTGCCCACCTGGGTCTTGCCGCCGGCGGTGCCACGGATGGACTGCGAATACTGGTCGCCGAACTCGGCGCGCGACGATTTGAAACCGGTGGTGGCGACGTTGGCAATGTTGTTGCCGGTAACGTTCAGAGCCTTGTTCGCCGCGTAGAGACCGCTAAGGCCGATATTGAAAGACATTTACTCGCTCCTTGTGCCGATGCTGCGGCGTTAGATTCCGATGGTGGTTACTTTGGAGATGCCGACTTTGCCGATACCGGCCAGGTCGAGCATCATCTCGCTGCCGTTCTGGAAGCTGACACTGTTGACCTTGGCCGGCAGCAGCGTGGCCAGCGTCTTGGCCTTGCCGTCGACCTTGGTCTCGGCACTGAAGGTATAGGTGCCCGGCTCGACCGCCTCGCCCTTCTCGTTCTTGCCGTCCCAGATGAAGTCGGCGGTACCGGCCTTGCGCGCCCCCAGGTCGATGGTCTTGACCACGTTGCCATCCTTGTCCTTGATGCTGACCTTGCCCTCGGTGATGTTCGACGGCACCACGACCTGGCCATTGAAGCTCTTGGTGGTGTCGACCACCGCCTTGTCGCTCGCCACGATCACCGAGCGACCGACCAGCGAAGTGGCCTGCAGCGCCTGGGACGAACCAATGCCGGTGAGGATGCCGTCGACCGACTCCTTCAGCGACTGGATGCCCTCGAGGCTGCTGAACTGGGCCAACTGCGCGACGAATTCGCCGTTGTCCTGGGGATCCAGCGGGTTCTGGTTCTTCATCTGCGTCACCAGCAACTGCAGGAACGCATCCTTGCCCAGCGCGCTGCCGGCCTGCCCGGTGTTGCTCTTGTTGGCAGGCTTCTGCAGCGAATCCAGATAGCCGCTGCCGACCTTGGTATCGGTATTGGTGGTAGTCATTACGGCTCCCTGCTTACTGACCCAGGGTCAGCACTTTCTGCATCATGTTCTTGGCGGTGTTCATCAGTTCGGCGTTGGTCTGGAACGCGCGACTGGCGGAGATCATGTCGGCCATCTCCTCGACCACGTTGACGTTCGGGTAGTAGACGTAGCCGTCCTTGTTCGCCGCCGGGTGGTTCGGCTCGTAGCGGGCCTCGAGGTTGCTCTGGTCCTCGATGATGCCCTTGACCTGAACGCCCTGCCCCGCCTCGCCCTGATCCTCGAACAGCGACTGGCCCGCGCCGCTCTGGGCCTGCTGGAAGGTGGTGGCGAATACCGGGTGGCGGGCGCGGTAGGTCTGGTCGATGCTCGAGGACACCGTCTCGGCGTTGGCGATGTTCGAAGCGACGGTGTTCAGGCGCGTATTCTGCGCGCTCATGCCGCTACCGGCGATGTTGAAGACACTGGCAAGGGACATGGTCACTCTCCGCGCAGGGCCGATACCAGCCCTTTGAATTTACTGTTGAGCAGGGTGAAGCTGGCCTGGAAGCCAACGGCGTTTTCGGTGTAGTTCGATTGCTCGATCTGCGCGTCCACGGTGTTCTGGTCGATCGACGGCTGCATCGGGGTGCGGTACTGCAACGTGTCGTCCATCATCGCCAGGCCTTCGGCCTCGATGTGACGGCTGTTGGTGCGGTCCAGGGCGATACGTCCGTTCTGCTGTTTATCGGCCTCGGCGGCGAGCACCGAAGAGAAGTCCATGTCACGCGCCTTGTAGTTGGGCGTGTCGGCGTTGGCGATGTTGTTGGCCAGCACCTCGGCACGCTGGGCGCGAAAGCCCAGCGCCTTTTCGTGGATGCCGAGCGCTTTGTCGAAGCTGATGCTCATATCGGGGAAACCTTCGGAGGTTGACCAGAGTTTCGTTGGCTTAGGCTTTAGCAAGGGCTGTGCCAACCATCAAAACCCTCGTAAATAGGGGGCCAGCCGATCAAATAGGCGATGGCGCTGCCAGAAAAGCGGCAAGGCGCTTCCGCTTTGCGCGCATCAAGCGGCAATTGCCAGGCGGCAAAAGCGGCAAAACAAAAAATTGACGTCAAGGGCTATCCCCCGCCGACCGGCAACCTCAAACTCAAGACCACGCCCTGACAACAGGAACAAAAAAGGCCGGTGTCGCAAGACACCGGCCTTTTTTGCCCGACCTTACTTGGCCTGGTAAATGATCCCTGGACTGCACTGGACCATCTGATAGTGGTCCGGCAACCCGTTGAGCGCCTCGGACGCGCCAAGGAACAGGTAGCCACCAGGCTTGAGCGTGCTGTGAATGCGCATGAGGATGTCCTTCTTGACCTGAGCCGAGAAGTAGATCAGCACGTTGCGGCAGAACACAATGTCGAATTTGCCCAGCGGCGCATAGCTGTCGAGCAGGTTGTACGAACGGAACTCGACGCGACTGCGGATCGGCGGCTTGACCGCCCAGCGCCCCGGCCCCTTGGGGTCGAAGTAGCGCTGCAGGCGCTCCTGGGACAGGCCACGGGCAATGGCCAGGCTGTCGTACTCGCCAGTCTTGCAGTTGTTGAGCATGGCGCCGGACAGGTCGGTGGCAACAATCTGCGCGCCCATCTTCAACTGGCCGAGGTTGGTGCGCTCGAACTCGTCGATCGACATCGAGATCGAATACGGCTCCTGCCCCGACGAACAGGCCGCCGACCAGATGCGCAGCCGCTGGCCCGGATTGTTCTTGATGAACTCCGGGATCACCTTGCTCTTGAGCACTTCGAACGGGTAGGTGTCGCGAAACCACAGCGTCTCGTTGGTGGTCATGGCATCGACCACCTGCTCGCGCAAACCACTGCGTGGCTGGGTCTGGATGCGCTGCACCAATTCGCCCAGCGACTTGATGCCCTGTTGCTCCATCAGCTTGTTGAGACGGCTGGAGACCAGGTACTGCTTATTCTCGCCCAGCAGGATGCCACAGGCTTTCTCCAGGAAGACCCGGAACTGTTCGAAATCCAAATTACCCGTAGACAATGCTGCCGCCTCTTCTTAAATCGCTAGCGCCGGGGACGAGCCCCGGCCGTTTCAATGACTCGCCTTGATCCGATCGACCACGCGCTGGGCAAGATCGTCCGGCCTGAACTTGGCCAGGAAGTCATCAGCACCGACCTTCTTGACCATCGCCTGGTTGAATACCCCGGACAGCGAAGTATGCAGGCAGATGTGCAGCTTTTGCATACGCGGATCGCTGCGGATCTCCGCCGTGAGGGTATAGCCGTCCATTTCCGGCATTTCAATATCCGAGATCATCATGAGGAACTCTTCCTCCGGACGCTTGCCCTCGTCCACCAGCTTACGCAGGTAGTCCAGGGCCTGGCGACCGTCGTTGAGCGCCACCACCTCGACCCCCACAGTCTGCAGGCAACGGCTCACCTGCTTGCGCGCCACCGACGAATCATCGACCGTCAGCACCCGCAACATCACCGCCTTGTCCTGCACCTCGGCATCGATCACCCCCTCGGACACCGACTCGGACGACGGCGCCACTTCGGCCAGCACCTTCTCGACATCGATGATCTCGACCATGCGATTGTCGACCCGGGTCACGGCGGTCAGGTAGTGATCGCGCCCGGTGCCCTTGGGTGGCGGATGGATCTCTTCCCAGTTCATGTTGACGATGCGCTCGACCGAGTGCACCAGGAAGCCCTGGGTCTTGGTGTTGTACTCGGTGATGATCACGAAACTGTTGCGCGTTTCTTCCTTCAACTGCGGAAGGCCAGTGGCCATCGACAGGTCAAGGATCGGGATGGTCGCCCCCCGAATGTTGGCCACACCGCGCACCACCGGATGGGATCTGGGCAGAAGCGTCAGGTCCGGGCACTGCAGCACCTCCCGCACCTTGAACACATTGATGCCGTAGAGCTGATCGCCATTGAGGCGAAACAAAAGCAGCTCCAGGCGGTTCTGCCCCACCAGTTGCGTGCGCTGGTTGACCGAATCCATCACTCCAGCCATGCCAGACTCCTTCAACGATTGCCTAAGTACCGAATCGGCACGGGCTTTGCTTTTTTGAACGCCATGTACACGAAAACGACAAATTTCCGACGACTGACGCGCCTGCTGACCGGCTCACTGGCCGCCCTGTGCCTGCTGGCACCCGGCATTCGTACGCTGGCGGACTCTTTTACCTTGCCTGAACAGCTTATCGGTGTCACTCAGGGGTTTCTTGAGTTCACCGTAGAGGATTATCTGGCGACGACCCAAACCCCGGGCCGCTACGAAATCCAAGTCAATACCCTGGACCCGCGCCTGCGCATGCCCCAATGCAGCCAGCAATTGGATGCCTCGCTGGAAAGTTCGACGCCGCTCGGGCGGGTCACGGTACGGGTACGCTGCGACAGTGCCGCGCCCTGGACGGTGTTCGTCCCGGCACAGGTCCGCCTGCTGCGCGATGTGGTGGTCATGACGCGCCCCCTGAAGCGCGAAAGCGTGGTGACCGAAGGCGATGTGGCCATGCGCGAGCGCGATGTCGGCAGCCTCGGCCCAGGCTACCTGACCCAGCTCGACCAGGCCGTGGGCATGAAGCTGCTGCGCCCCACTGTGCTCGACCAGGTACTGACGCAACAGCACCTGGAACAGGCCGAGGTGGTTCGCAAGGGCGACCATGTGGTGATCATCGCCCGCAGCGGCAGCCTGAGCGTGCGCATGCCGGGCGAGGCACTGGACAAGGGCGGCCTGCAGACGCAGATCCGCGTGCGCAACCTGAATTCCAGGCGCGTGGTCAAGGCGCGGGTCACAGGCCCCGGCCAGGTCGAGGTGGCCATGTAACACACCGTGTCGGGATAATGACAGAACGCTGGCGATGTGGAACCGCGCGCCCTAAACTGTGTCACAAATCGGGTTGCGCACCTGTACCTGGAGGCCCTGATGCATTCACACCTAAAGTTTTGCTCAGGCTGGCCGAAAACCAGGCATGCGTCCTAATTCCCAGGGGTTCTGAACATGGTCATCGACTTCAGTCGTCTCAACAACTCTCCGTCCGTCACGGGCGGCGTTCGCGGCAATGCCGCGCCAGGCAACGCCGAAAAAGCCGGCGAAGCCAGTGAAGCGCCAAAGCGCGCCAATGCCAGCGGAGAAGCGGTACACCTGAGCCCAGAGGCCCAGCAATTGCAGAAGATCAGCGACAAGCTGCGCGATCAGCCGACCGTCAACAGCGCCCGCGTGGCCGAGTTGAAGCAGGCCATCGCAGACGGCAGCTACAAGGTCGATGCCGACCGGGTCGCCAGCAAACTGCTTGATTTCGAAGCCCAGCGCTGACCTTCAGGCGCGCTGACTTCAAGGACGCAACACGCCAAGAGTTAGCCATGCACGACACTACCCTGCTGCAACTGATTGAAAACGACATAGCGCCGACGCAGGAACTGCTCGAGCTTCTGCAGAACGAAGCGATAGCCCTGCACGGTCGGGACATGCTGGCCCTGGAGCAAATCCTGGCCCGCAAGCAGTCGTTGATCATCTTGCTCGAGCAGCAGGGCAAGCGGCGCAGTCAGTTGCTCCTCGAACTCGGCCTGAGTGCCGATCGCGAGGGGGCCCAGGCGCTGGCCGCACAGTCGAGCAATGGCGAGGCCATCATGAGCCGGCTCGATGCACTGGGCGAGCTGATGGATGCCTGCCGGCAGGTCAACGAGACCAATGGCCGGATCATCCAAGTGCAACAACAGACCACGGCGAACCAGATCAGAATCCTTCAGGGTGGCGATTCCCCGTCGCTCTACGACAGCCGTGGCGGCACCTCGCCAATGGCCAAGCCCCGCGCACTCAGCCAAGTGTGATTAGTTCTATCTTATTTGTACCAAGACACGGAACATACTGGCAAAATGCCGTAACTTGCGTGTGCCGTTTTGCCTGGAGATTGATAACCCGTGTTCAATGAATCCGATGCGCCCCAGCCACCAAAGGTGCTCACCACCCCTTTGGAGATCACGGCCAACTTGCGCCAGTTGCTGGATAGCCACGACCCGCTGATCATCAGCTTCCACGAGCGCAGCCAGCGATTCCAGAGCTATGTGGTGCACGTCGACCGGGACAACGGCGTCCTGGCACTGGATGAAATGATCCCCCGCGATGGCGAAAAGTACATCGAGAACGGCGAGTCGTTCCGCGTCGAAGGCTTCCATGACGGCGTGCGCATCGCCTGGGAGTCCAGCACACCACTGACCATCACCGAGATCGACGGCCATCGCTGCTACCGCGGCCCACTGCCCGAGGAAGTGACCTATCACCAGCGTCGCAACGCCTTCCGCGCCGCGCTGAAGCTATCGCAACTGGTCGACATCACCCTCGACGGCGCCCACCTCAAGGGCAACGGCGCCCTGCGCGGCAAACTGCTGGACATCTCCGCCACCGGCTGCAAGCTGCGTTTCGACGGCAACGTCGAGGACCGCCTGCAACTGGGCCAGGTCTACGAACGCTTCAAGGCCGGCAACCCGCTGGGCCTGACCGACACCCTGGTAGAACTGCGTCACCTGCACTTCGAGGAACGCATCAACACCACCTTCGCCGGGGTGCGCTTCCATAACCTCAACGGTCAGGCACAGCGCAAGATCGAGAGTTTCGTCTATCAACTGCAGCGCGAGGCACGGCGGTTCGACAAAGACGACTATTGAGCGTCGCCAGGACATGATAAACGCCACCCCATGGGTGGCGTTTTGCATTCAGCGAGTAGCTGATTTGCTCGTCTCGCTTTCCCTCTCCATGCCGGCCTCCTCTTCGGTATCTTCCGCCGCCACCGGCGCCTGCATCACCTCCTGCACGGTCTGCTCATCGACCCGAGGGTCAAGGGCCGCCGACAAGGGCGAGCCAGCCGCCGGCATGGCCACGTGCCCAAGCGGCGCATCCTGGACCTGGTGCAGCCCGGTGACTGCCTTGGGCCGGATACGCCAGACCAGCACCAGGGCGAAGAATACGAAGAAGGCATACAGCATCTGCGCGCCCAGCAGCTTCATCAGCACCCCGGCCGCCAGCGGCCCGATGCAGGCGCCCACGCCATAAGTGACCAGCAGCATGGCGGTCAACGAGACCCGCCGCTCGCTTTCCACATGGTCGTTGGAGAACGCCACCGCCAGCGGATACAGGCAGAACTGCAGCAGCGATATGATGAAACCGATGCCGAACAACAGCGCCAACGGCACGCCTGGCAGGATCGCCAGCGGCGCCGAGGCCAGGGCCAGGCCGATCGCCACGCCACGTATCAGCACGGCGCGATCATAGCGGTCGGACAACCAGCCCAACGGCCACTGCACGAGCAGGCCGGCGAAAATGCAACTGCCCATGAACAGGCCGATCTGCTCGGTGGAAAGCCCCTGGCTGGACGCATACAGCGGCGCCAAGCCATAGAACGAACCGACGATCAGACCCGAGCCAAGTACCGTGGACAGCGACTGCGGCACACGCTTGATGAAAAACTTCGGCTCCATCGGCGCCGGCCGCAATGGCGCGGGGTGGATGCGTCGGGTCATGGCCACGGGCACCAGGCACAGGGCAAAGCACATCGCCACGAGCATCAGCAACTCAGGCCCAAGCTGCGGATGCACCACCAGGATCAACTGGCCAAGCACCAGCCCCAAATAGGAAGCGATCATGTAGCCGCTGAACACCGCGCCGCGATGCTTGGCATCGGCCTGCTCGTTGAGCCAGCTCTCGATGACCATGTACTGGCACATCATCCCCAGGCCGACGATCATGCGCAGCCCGACCCAGGCCGGCAGCCAGCTGGTCAGCCCGTGCCCGAGCACCGCCGCGCCGACAATGCCGGCACAGGTGGCGTAGGCGCGGATATGCCCGACCCGGCCAATCAGCCGGTGCCCGACCTTGCCGCCTACCGCCAGGCCGAAGTAGTTGGCCGCCATCAGCGCACCGATCCACAGGCTGTCGACATGGTCGGCGGCCAGACGCAGGGCCAGGTAGGTACTGAGCAGACCCGAACCGATCAGCATCATCAGGGCGGCGAAGTACAACGACTGAAACGGCTTCCAGATATTTCGCATACGTCCCGTCAAGCTCCTTGATCTGGTGGCGCGAGGTTGCCGCCAAGCATAAAAGCAAATTCACTGCAGCGCAGGCCCCCGGCGGCTAAATCGGCCGCCGGGGGCGCATCCAGTAGCGGTCGTGTCGCGCTCAGGCTTGCGCGGCCAGCACGCGGCGCTCCCAGGGCGTGATCTCATCGAAGAAATCGCTCAGCTCCAGGGTCTTGGTGGCGATGTAGCCTTCGATGAACTCCCTGCCGAACAGTTCCCGCGCCAGGTTGCTGCGCTTGAGGCGTTCCAGCGCGGCGTGCAGCGTACAGGGCAGCCTCAGGTGCTCGGGCACCTCGAACTCGCCCTGGATCGCCGGCGTTGGCGCGATCTGGCGCTCGATGCCATGCAGCCCGGCGGCAAGGCTCGCGGCGATGGCCAGGTAGGGGTTGGCGTCGGCGCCCGGCAGGCGGTTCTCCACCCGCCGGGCCGCAGGTGAGCTGGCCGGGATGCGCAGGCCCGCGCCGCGATTGTCCTCGGACCAGCAGGCGTTGTTCGGCGACGCATAGGGGTGGCACAGCCGCTGGTAGGAATTGACGTTAGGCGCGAACAGCACGGTGAAGTCAGCCAGGCAAGCCTGCAGGCCACCGATGAAATGGTGGAAGGTGTCGGTCGCCCTGCCCTGCTCGTCGCTAAATACATTGCGCCCGCTGGCGCTGTCGACCAGGCTCTGGTGGATATGCATCGAGCTGCCGGGCGTGTGCGCCAGTGGTTTGGCCATGCACACCACGGTCAGGCCGTGCTTGAGCGCGACCTCCTTGAGCAGGTGCTTGAACAGGAAGGTCTGGTCGGCCAGCAGCAACGGGTCACCGTGCAGCAGGTTGATCTCGAACTGGCTTACGCCCATCTCGTGCATGAAGGTGTCACGCGGCAGACCCAACGCCGCCATGCAGCGGTACACCTCGTTGAAGAACGGACGCAGACCGTTGTTGGAGCTGACGCTGAAGGCCGAGTGCCCCATTTCCCGACGCCCGTCCTTGCCCAGCGGCGGCTGGAACGGCAGGGTCGGGTCGCTGTTGGCGGCAAACACGAAAAACTCAAGCTCTGTCGCCACCACCGGCGCCAGCCCGCGCTCGGCATAGCGGGCAATCACCGCCTTGAGCTGGCCACGACTGGACAGCCCCGAGGGCGTGCCATCGAGTTCCACCGCGTCGCAGATCGCCAGGGCCCGAGGCTCGTCGCTCCAGGGCAGGCGGTGGATCTGCGAAGGCGCCGCCACCAGCGCCAGATCACCGTCGTCGCTGCCATAGTATTTGGCCGCCGGGTAACCGCCCATGATGCACTGCAGCAGGACCCCACGGGCCATCTGCAGGCGGCGGCCTTCGAGGAAACCCTCTGCGGTCATCACCTTGCCGCGAGGCACGCCGTTAAGGTCGGGGGTGACGCATTCGATTTCATCGATGCCCTTGAGGTGCGCTGCCTGGGCGCGCGGGCCTTCGGTCGTCATGACGCTGTCCTTCTTGTTGTGTTCGCATGCCGGGAATGGCGACGCACACAACATAGGCCGGGGGTGTTTAAAATATCAAGCACCCCAGGCACCTTGCCCGGATCATTGCTCGCGCAGGGTCATGCCATTGGCCGGCAACGGCAGCGCGGTCTTGTAGCGCACCTGCTTCAGCGCAAAGCTGGAGCGAATGTTCGCCACTCCGGGCAAGCGCGTGAGGTAATCGAGGAAGCGCTCCAGCGCCTGGATGCTCGGCAGCAGCACCCGCAGCAGGTAATCCGGATCCCCGGTCATCAGGTAGCACTCCATGACCTCAGGCCGTTCGGCAATCTCCTCCTCGAAACGGTGCAGCGACTGCTCCACCTGCTTCTCCAGGCTGACGTGGATGAACACATTCACATCCAGCCCCAGCGCCTCGGGCGATAGCAACGTGACCTGCTGGCGGATCACCCCCAACTCCTCCATGGCCTTGACCCGGTTGAAGCACGGTGTGGGCGAAAGGTTGACCGAGCGCGCAAGCTCGGCGTTGGTGATGCGGGCATTTTCCTGCAGGCTGTTGAGGATGCCGATATCCGTTCGATCCAGTTTACGCATGAGAGAAATTGACCTGGTTTTTGTGTTTGTACGGAATGTTTATCTGCGCCGCCGGACAAAGGCAATGAACTTGAGAGAAAAATTCTTTTGCCGTCCCCCTATGATGTAAAAAGACGCTGACCTGCCAGTCACAAGCAGGCAGTCAGCAGCGGCCGCTTCAAAGCTCACAAAAACAACATTCGAGCGAGCGTAAAAAGCATGAACGAGTACGCCCCCCTGCGTCTGCATGTGCCCGAGCCTACAGGCCGGCCAGGCTGCCAGACCGATTTCTCCTACCTGCGTCTGAATGACGCCGGTCAAGTCCGTAAACCCCCTATCGATGTGGAGCCTGCCGACACGGCAGACCTCTCCTACAGCCTCGTGCGCGTGCTCAACGAGCATGGCGACGCCGTCGGCCCCTGGGCCGAGGGCATCGACCCGAAGGTGCTGCGCCAGGGCATGCGCGCCATGCTCAAGACCCGCATCTTCGACAGCCGCATGGTGGTCGCCCAGCGCCAGAAGAAGATGTCGTTCTACATGCAGAGCCTGGGCGAGGAAGCCATCGGCAGCGGCCAGGCCCTGGCCCTCAACCGCACCGACATGTGCTTCCCCACCTACCGCCAGCAGAGCATCCTGATGGCCCGCGAGGTGTCGCTGGTGGACATGATCTGCCAGCTGCTGTCCAACACCCGCGACCCGCTCAAGGGTCGCCAGCTGCCGATCATGTACTCGGTGCGCGAAGCCGGCTTCTTCACCATCAGCGGCAACCTGGCCACCCAGTTCGTCCAGGCAGTCGGCTGGGCCATGGCCTCGGCGATCAAGGGCGATACCAAGATCGCCTCGGCATGGATCGGCGACGGCGCCACCGCCGAATCGGACTTCCACACCGCCCTGACCTTCGCCCACGTCTACCGCGCCCCGGTGATCCTCAACGTGGTCAACAACCAATGGGCGATCTCGACCTTCCAGGCCATCGCCGGCGGCGAGTCGACCACCTTCGCCGGTCGTGGCGTAGGTTGCGGCATCGCCTCGCTGCGGGTCGACGGCAACGACTTCATCGCCGTCTACGCCGCCTCGCGCTGGGCCGCCGAACGCGCTCGCCGCGGCATGGGCCCAACGCTGATCGAATGGGTCACCTACCGCGCCGGCCCGCACTCGACCTCGGACGACCCGTCCAAGTATCGCCCGGCCGACGACTGGAGCCATTTCCCGCTGGGCGACCCGATCGCCCGCCTCAAGCAGCACCTGATCAAGCTCGCCCAGTGGTCCGAGCAAGAGCACCAAGCGGTCACCGCGGAGCTTGAGGCCGAGGTGATCAAGGCGCAGAAGGATGCCGAGCAGTTCGGCACCCTGAGCAATGGCCATATCCCCAGCGCCGCCTCGATGTTCGAGGACGTGTACAAGGAAATGCCCGACCACCTGCGCCGTCAGCGCCAGGAACTGGGGGTCTGAGATGAACGATCACAACAACAGCATCCATCTGGAAAACGCCATGTCCACCACCACCATGACCATGATCCAGGCCCTGCGCTCGGCCATGGATGTCATGCTCGAGCGCGATGACAACGTGGTGGTCTACGGCCAGGACGTTGGCTACTTCGGCGGCGTGTTCCGCTGCACCGAAGGACTGCAGACCAAGTACGGCAAGTCCCGCGTGTTCGACGCGCCGATCTCCGAGAGCGGCATCGTCGGCACCGCCGTGGGCATGGGCGCCTATGGTCTGCGTCCGGTGGTCGAAATCCAGTTCGCAGACTACTTCTACCCCGCCTCCGACCAGATCGTCTCGGAGATGGCCCGCCTGCGCTATCGTTCGGCCGGCGAGTTCATCTCGCCGCTGACCCTGCGCATGCCCTGCGGCGGTGGCATCTACGGCGGCCAGACCCACAGCCAGAGCCCCGAGGCGATGTTCACCCAAGTCTGCGGTCTGCGCACCGTGATGCCATCCAATCCCTACGACGCCAAGGGCCTGCTGATCGCCTCGATCGAATGCGACGACCCGGTGATCTTCCTCGAGCCCAAGCGCCTGTACAACGGCCCGTTCGACGGCCACCACGACCGCCCGGTAACCCCGTGGTCCAAGCACCCGCACAGCGCGGTGCCGGATGGCTACTACACGGTGCCGTTGGACAAGGCGGTGATCACCCGCCCGGGCAACGACGTCACCGTGCTGACCTACGGCACCACCGTGTATGTCTCGCAGGTGGCCGCCGAGGAGAGCGGCGTCGACGCTGAGGTCATTGATCTGCGCAGCCTGTGGCCGCTGGACCTGGAAACCATCGTCGCGTCGGTGAAGAAGACCGGTCGCTGCGTGGTCGTGCACGAGGCCACCCGTACCTGCGGCTTCGGCGCCGAACTGGTGTCGCTGGTCCAGGAGCATTGCTTCCATCACCTCGAGGCGCCGATCGAGCGCGTCACCGGCTGGGACACCCCCTACCCCCACGCACAGGAATGGGCCTACTTCCCCGGCCCTTCGCGGGTAGGCGCGGCACTGAAACGGGTCATGGAGGTCTGAATGGGCACGCACGTCATCAAGATGCCGGACATTGGCGAAGGCATCGCGCAGGTCGAGTTGGTGGAATGGTTCGTCAAGGTCGGCGACATGATCGCCGAGGACCAGGTGGTGGCCGATGTCATGACCGACAAGGCCACCGTGGAAATCCCCTCGCCGGTCAGCGGCAAGGTATTGGCCCTGGGTGGCCAGCCGGGTGAAGTGATGGCGGTCGGCAGCGAGCTGATCCGCATCGAGGTCGAAGGCAGCGGCAACCATGTCGACGCGCCCCAGGCCAAGCCGGCGGAACCGGAACCGGCGCAGGTCAAGGCCGCGGCCCAACCCGAGCCACGCATCGAAGCACAACCCCAGGTTGCCGCGACCCACGCCGCCGCGCCTATCGTGCCGCGCGAAGCCCACGACAAGCCACTGGCCTCCCCGGCCGTGCGCAAACGCGCCCTGGACGCCGGGATTGAGCTGCGCTACGTGCATGGCAGCGGCCCGGCCGGGCGCATCTTGCATGAAGACCTCGACGCCTTCATCAGTAAACCGCAGAGCAGCGCCGGCCAGGCGCCGAGCGGCTACGGCAAGCGCACCGACAGCGAGCAGGTGCCGGTTATCGGCCTGCGCCGCAAGATCGCCCAACGCATGCAGGACGCCAAGCGCCGCGTCGCCCACTTCAGCTACGTCGAGGAAATCGACGTCACCAACCTGGAAGCCTTGCGCCAGCAGCTCAACGCCAAGTACGGCGACAGCCGCGGCAAGCTGACCCTGCTGCCGTTCCTGGTGCGCGCCATGGTCGTCGCCCTGCGCGACTTCCCGCAGATCAACGCCACCTACGACGACGAGGCCCAGGTCATCACCCGCCACGGCGCGGTGCATGTCGGCATCGCCACCCAGGGCGACAACGGCCTGATGGTGCCGGTACTGCGCCACGCCGAGGCCGGCAACCTGTGGAGCAACGCCAGCGAGATTGCCCGTGTCGCCCACGCCGCGCGCAACAACAAGGCCAGCCGCGAGGAGCTGTCCGGCTCGACCATCACCCTGACCAGCCTCGGCGCCCTGGGCGGCATCGTCAGCACCCCGGTGGTCAACACCCCGGAAGTGGCGATCGTCGGCGTCAACCGCATGGTCGAACGGCCGGTGGTGATCGATGGCCAGATCGTTGTGCGCAAGATGATGAACCTGTCCAGCTCGTTCGACCACCGCGTGGTCGACGGCATGGATGCCGCCCTGTTCATCCAGGCCGTGCGCGGCCTGCTGGAACAGCCCGCCTGCCTGTTTGTGGAGTGATCATGCAAGCGCTCATCAATACCACCCTGCTGATCATCGGCGGCGGCCCCGGCGGCTATGTGGCCGCCATCCGCGCCGGGCAACTGGGCATCCCCACCGTGCTGGTCGAAGGCCAGGCCCTGGGCGGTACCTGCCTGAACATCGGCTGCATTCCCTCGAAGGCGCTGATTCACGTGGCCGAGCAGTTCCACCAGGCCAGCCGTTACACCGAACCTTCGCCGCTGGGCATCAGCGTGGCCTCGCCGCGACTGGACATCACGCGCAGCGTCGAGTGGAAGGACGGCATCGTTGACCGCCTCACCAGCGGCGTCGCCACCCTGCTGAAAAAGCACGGCGTGAAGGTGATCCATGGCTGGGCGAAGATCCTCGACGGCAAGAATGTCGAGGTTGATGGCCAGCGCATCCAGTGCGAGCACCTGCTGCTGGCCACCGGCTCGAACAGCGTCGAACTGCCGATGCTGCCGATCGGCGGGCCGATCATCTCGTCCACCGAAGCCCTGGCGCCCAAGGCGCTGCCCCAGCACCTGGTGGTGGTCGGCGGCGGCTACATTGGCCTGGAACTGGGTATCGCCTACCGCAAGCTTGGCGCCAAGGTCAGCGTGGTGGAAGCCCGCGAACGCATCCTGCCGACCTACGACGGCGAACTCACCGCGCCGGTGGCCGACTCGATCAAGAAACTCGGCATCGCCCTTTACCTGGGCCACAGTGTCGAAGGCTATGCCGACGGTTGCCTGCTGGCCAGCGACGGCCAGGGTGGCCAGCTGCGCCTTGAGGCTGACCAGGTGCTCGTGGCCGTGGGCCGTCGCCCTCGTACCAAAGGCTTCGGCCTGGAAAGCCTGGACCTGAAGATGAACGGCGCGGCCATCGCCATCGACGAACGCTGCCAGACCAGCATGCGCAACGTCTGGGCCATCGGCGACGTGGCCGGCGAGCCGATGCTGGCGCACCGGGCCATGGCCCAGGGCGAGATGGTCGCCGAGATCATCGCCGGCAACAGCCGACGCTTCGAGCCGAGCGCGATCGCCGCGGTGTGCTTCACCGATCCGGAAGTGGTGGTGGTCGGCCAGACCCCGGAACACGCCAGCCAGCAGGGCGTAGACTGCATCGTCGCGCAGTTCCCCTTCGCCGCCAACGGCCGGGCCATGAGCCTGGAATCGAAGACCGGCTTCGTGCGCGTGGTGGCTCGTCGCGACAACCACCTGATCCTCGGCTGGCAGGCCGTGGGCGCGGCGGTATCGGAACTGTCGACCGCCTTCGCCCAGTCGCTGGAGATGGGCGCTCGCCTGGAAGACATCGCCGGCACCATCCACGCCCACCCAACCCTGGGCGAGGCGGTGCAGGAAGCGGCGCTGCGCGCCCTGGGGCACGCCCTGCACATCTGACCTGATACTGAAGCGGCAATCGCCGATTTGGCCCGCTGCGCCCCTGGCGCCGCGGGTCTTTTTTCATTCGGCGACAACGTTCTTGCCGGCCGCCTTGGCCCGGTACAGCGCCTTGTCGGCACGGGCCAGCAGATCATGCCAGTCCTCCCCTTCCCGCCACTGCACCACGCCATAGCTCATGGTCAGCTGGCACTGACCAATTAGCGCCACCTTGGCCAGTGCCTCGCGGATTCGCTGGGCCGCTTCGCGCGCCTGCGCCAGTGAAGTCCGCGGCAAGACCACGACGAACTCATCACCGCCCCAGCGCGCCAGCAGGTCCTGCTCTTCCAGACACTGGCGGATCCGCTCGGTGACCTCGACCAGCGCCGCATCGCCACGGGCATGGCCGTGAAGATCGTTGATCGGCTTGAAGTCGTCCAGATCCATGGCGATCAACGCCAGCGGTTCGCGGAAGCGCCGGGCACGCTCGCACGTCTGCTCCAAGGTCTTTTCCAGGCGATAGCGATTGGCGGTGCGGGTCAGGGCGTCACGCTCGGCCAACTCACGATTTTCGTCGAGCTGGCGCTGCAACTGCTGGTTGACCCAGGACAGTTCGCGGGTGCGCTCGGCCACTTGGCTTTCCAGGGACAGGTTACGCTGCTCAAGTTCCGCCACCAACCGCTTGCCCGGGTCGATATTGCGGTGAGCACCCAGCATGCGCGCCACCGAACCATCGGCGTTGCGGGCGATGATATGGCCACTGTCCTCGATCCACAGGTAGCTGCCGTCCTGGCAGCGGCAACGGTACTCGATGCGATAGCGCTCATTGCGTTGGTTGATATATGCCTCGAAATGCGCCATCACCCGCGGGTAATCCTCGGGGTGGATCACGCTTTCCCAGGTCAACACGGAATTGTCCAGCGAATGGCTGGCGTAGCCGAGCATCGCGTACCAGCCAGGATTGCGGTAAACGTAGCCGTTGTTGGCATCCCAATCCCAGATGCCGTCGCTGATCAAATCGAACAAGGTGTGCAATTGCTGCTCGGTGAAGCCAGCCGGTAGTGGCTTTGCTGCCTGACTCATGGACGCGCTCCCTGTTGTCCAGCAACTGCGCCCCGTACCCGGTGCTGCCGACACATGATTGTGTTTGCCGCAAGCGGCAATCCTGTTCCTCTGCCGGGCAAGCATATTCCGAGGAACAGGCTGTCGGAATAGTCCTAACAGCCTATTTCGCCCCGGTCTCACTGCTGGCACAGCTTTTGCCACTTTCGTCGCGTTCTCACGATCCATTCATGGAGGAAACATGCTTATTACAGCGAACGGCCTGGGCTGGCAGGCCGTGCAACAGCAGCGCAGCGGTAACGAACAGTCCGCGACTCAACCGTTCCCGTTCCAACTGGTCTCAGCCAGCGGCAAAGCTTCGGCGCAGCAGAACAGCCAGGGCAGCACCTCGCAACAGCATGCCGAGGACAACCGCAAGGAAGCTTTCTCCAAGCTGATGGTCATGCTGCACAACCCCGACGCGGCGAAGCAGGAGCAGACCAGCGTGGGCAAACAGGAAGCATCCGGCGCCCTGCAGGAGTTTCGCGACTACATGAGCAAGTCACCAGCGCAGAAGATCAAGGAAAAGCTGCTCGCGGAGCTTGGCCTGACCAAGGAAGAATACGACGCGCTGCCGCCCGAAAGGAAAATGATGATCGACCAACAGATCGCCCAACGCATGCAGGAAGAGGCCGAAATGCAGGTCCAGGCCAAACTTGAGCAGCAGGCACAGGCCGCCAGCCAGCCGCATGGCAGCCTGAGTTCGACAGATGCCCGCGACATCGAAAAACGTTACAGCCCCCAGCTCTGACTCAGTAGAAGCGCTTCGGATCCCCTGACTCGAGCAGGCTGGCCAGCTGGGTCAGGGCGAAGCGCAGCTCCTCCCGGCTGGTCGGCGACATCAGCACGACCCGCACGCCACGCGGATCGCCCGTGCGCTCCACCTGGAACTGACTGGCGCTCATCACCACCACGCCATTGGCCCGCGCCAGCAGGGCAAACTCGTCACTGCGCCATGGCTCGGGCAGGTTGAGCCAGAGGTGATAGCTGTGCGGTTGGCTTTGCAGCGATGCCTCGGTGAAGACTTCGCGGGCGATGGCCTGGCGCGCCGCCGCCTCGGCCCGATGCATTCGAATCAGTTGGCTGTCCAACCCTTCGCCGATCACATGGCTGGCCAGTTGCGCGGTCAACGGCGAAGGCATCCACACCGTGCTGCGCACCATGGCGGTCAGGCGCGACAGCAATTTCGGCGGGCTGTACAGGTAGCCGATGCGCAGCGCCGGCATGACTGACTTGGACAGGCTGGTGAGGTAGATCGAACGCTCCGGGGCAAAAGTCGCCAGCGGCCGGGTCTGTGGGTCGGTGGCGAGGAAGCCGTAGATGTCATCATCCAGCAGCAGGAAGTCGAACTCCTCCGCCAGCGCCGCGATCTGGGCACGGCGCTGGTTGGACATGATTGCCGTGGTTGGGTTCTGGCAGGTCGCCACGCACACCAGCATCGTGGGCCGCTCGCGCTGGCAGATCTCGCGCAAGGCCTCGGGAATGATGCCCTGCTCGTCCATCGGCACGCCCCGCAGGCGGCGGCCCAGGCCGTGGGCCACGGAAATGATGCCCGGATAGCACAGCGACTCGCATAGCACCAGGTCGCCCGCCCCGGTCAGGGCGCTGATCGCCACCATCAGCCCGTGCTGTGCACCACTGGTGATGACCACCTGCTGCCACTGCGCGCCTGGCAGCCACTGGCGCAACCATTGCGCGCCCGCCTCGCGATGCGCCGGGTGGCCCCCGTCGGGGGCGTAGTCCAGCACCTGCTCCAGTCGCGTGGTATTGGCCAGTTCGGTCAACGCGTTGCGCAACCAGTACTGCAGGGTTTCGCCGTAGGGCTTGATGATCGACAGGTCGAGTGCTTCGCCGCGGGCAGCGGGCGCCGCGCGGGTAACGACAGGGGCCTCGCCGGTGTCGGCGATCCGGTCGAGGACGTAGGTGCCACGCCCCACCTCGCCCTGGGTCAGGCCACGCCGTGACGCCTCGGTGTAGGCGCGGCTGATGGTGCCCGGGGTGACATCCAGCGCCTGTGCCAGTTCGCGCAGCGTCGGCAAGCGCTCGCCACGGCGCAGCGCGCCGCTGGCGATGTCA
This sequence comes from Pseudomonas sp. P110(2024), assembly GCF_057480795.1. Taxonomy (NCBI): domain Bacteria; kingdom Pseudomonadati; phylum Pseudomonadota; class Gammaproteobacteria; order Pseudomonadales; family Pseudomonadaceae; genus Pseudomonas; species Pseudomonas sp. P110(2024). The sequence continues at coordinate 111,572 of NZ_JBLIYT010000013.1, read as the reverse complement.
TGCGCCAAGGCATCGGCAATGGACAGGTAGACAGGCTGATTGCTTTCGCTGATCCGTGGAACCCACATGAGACGGCTACCGGGCTGAAAATGATTGAAATTTGAACATACAGGTCGACTTGAGTCGATCCTTCGAGCGATTCAAGTTGTTAGCAGCATCCGCGTGAGAGTCGCCCCACTTGAATTCAGGTCTCGTTACCGTATAGATTCAATTTGAATCGAATCAATCGAATCAATTAACTCAAATGGACTCGCCATGGATAACCTCAGAAAGGATTTTTCCGTCTCCGCCCTGGTCGCCGGCCTGATCGCCGTGATCATTTCCTACGCCGGCCCCTTGATTATCGTGTTCCAGGCCGCTGACCAGGCGGGCCTGGGCAACGAAGCGACTGCTTCGTGGATCTGGGCCATCTCCATCGGCAGCGGCCTGACCGGCCTGCTGCTGAGCTGGAAACTGCGGGTGCCGGTGATCACTGCCTGGTCCACGCCTGGCGCGGCGTTTTTGGTGTCGATGCTGCCGGGCGTGTCACTGGCCCAGGCGGTGGGCGCCTACATCGTCGCCTCGCTGCTGATTGGCGTGATCGCCCTGAGCGGAGCCTTCGACAAGCTGATGAATCGCCTGCCCAAGGCCATTGCCGCAGCGATGCTGGCCGGCATCCTGTTCCGCTTCGGCGCCGAGCTGTTCAGCTCGATCCGCCTGCAGCCCGTGCTGGTGCTGTCGATGCTGGCGAGCTATCTGCTGTTCAAGCGCCTGTCGCCGCGCTACGCGATTCTTTCGGTGCTGATCGTCGGTTGCGGCCTCGCCGCCGGCCTGGGCCAATTGGACACCCAGGCCCTGGTGCTGGAAATGACCATGCCGACCTGGACCAGCCCACAGTGGAGTTGGCAGGCCATCGTCAATATCGGCCTGCCTCTGGCCCTGGTGTCGCTCACCGGCCAGTCGGTGCCCGGCATTGCCGTGCTGCGCACCTCCGGCTACCAGGTACCGGCACGCCCGATCGTCTCGGTCACCGCCCTGGGTTCGCTGCTGCTGGCGCCATTCGGCTGCCACGGCGTCAACCTGGCGGCGATCACCGCTGCCATCTGCACCGGCCGCGAGGCCCACGAGAATCCGGACAAACGCTACATCGCCGGCATGGCCTGCGGCGCCTTCTACCTGCTGATGGGCAGCTTCGGCGCGACCTTGGCCTCGGTGTTCGCCGCCTTGCCGAGGGAACTGATCGCCGCCCTCGCCGGCCTCGCGCTGTTCGGCGCCATCGCCAACGGCCTGGCCGGCGCCATGAATGACGAGAAACAGCGGGAGCCGGCGCTGATCACCTTCCTGGTCACCGCATCCGGCATGAGCCTGCTCGGCCTTGGCGCCGCGTTCTGGGGGCTGATCTTCGGGCTGGCGGCACACTTCGCCCTGAGCTACAACCGTACGACGCGACAGCCGCAGACAAGCGTTCAGGTTCGTTGAACGAAGACAAGGGGAATGGGGGAGAAATGGCGTCCCAGGGCAGGTTCGAACTGCCAACCTTCCCCTTAGGAGGGGGATGCTCTATCCAATTGAGCTACTGAGACACTGGAGCCGACAACAGACGCTGTGCGGCGGGGACGGCGAGCATGTTAACCAGCGTGTGGGCATTTGTCATGTATCAATCGGGCATTTTGCACGTCGGCTTTTTCCCCGCCGCGTCGGCGATCACGCCTTCGCTGCGCAACAGCGCAAGCAGCGCCTCGACCGCGCTGACCAGAGAAGCAGAGTTGTCCACGACATGCACGCTGGGATCATAGGCCTGCAACCTGAAGTTGCGGGCCAGGCGCAGCTCGATCTCTTCGTTGCTCTCCCGCCCCCTGGCCAGCAATCGCTGCCGTAGCGCCTGCTGGGAAACCGTCAGCCCCACGGCCACCAGGTCGGGATAACGCTGCCGGGCGTTGGTCAGGTAGGCACGAGAGCCATTGACCAGCACCGACCGCCCTGCGGCGAGCCACGCGTCCAGCTGTACGGGAATGCCATAGCTCAGGCCGTTCGCCTGCCAATTCAGGGCAAACGCCCCCGCCTCGCGCATCGTCTCGAAGCGCTCGACACTCACCCCCAGTGCGTCTTCACCCTTGGCCTCGGCCGAGCGTGTGATGACCCGGCGGGCGATTTCGATGCCGTGGGCAATCAATCGCTGACGCGCCGCTTCGATCAGGGAATCTTTTCCCGAACCAGACGGTCCCATGAGGAATATCAAGCGCCCTCTTGAGGCCGCACCACCGCTTGCGTCATATTGCATAGCCACTATGCTCAATGTGTGGGAAACCAGCGAATTCCAGGATTTTCCCTAGGCCTTTGCCGTCTTTTACCAGATTTTGACGGCATTTGTCTGACGCCGGTGCAATTCGATGAATGTGAAACTTTTCAAACCAGTGCTCATTTCTGATAATTGGTACTGGCAAAAAGCCTTTATCGAGATCACTATTTGTCACAGAATTGACGCCAAGGAAACGGCGACCATGAGGCAAGATGAAGAACCAAAATCACATCACGGTTGAACATTTTGTCGTCGCCGCGGTCGTACTTCCACCGTGCGGCCAATTTGCGAACCGCTCCCCCTGAACCAGAACAACCGGTCAATTTATATGCGCCCAATGAAACAGGCTATCTATTCGAGCCGCACCGCCGACAAGTTTGTCGTCCGCCTGCCAGACGGGATGCGCGAGCGCATTGCCGAGGTAGCGCGCAACCATCACCGCAGCATGAACTCCGAAATCATCGCACGTCTGGAGCAGAGCCTTATCCAGGAAGGTGCCTTGGGTGACGAACTGAGCATGCGCCTGGACAGCCCAGAGCTCAGCCTCCATGAACGTGAACTGCTGCAGCGCTTCCGCCAGCTGTCCCATCGCCAGCAGAATGCGCTGGTCGCCCTCATCGCTCACGATGTGGAAATGGCCGCCGACGCGTCCTGATCCAGGCAAGCGACAACCGCACACAAAAAAGCCAGCGCAAGCTGGCTTTTTTGCATCTGATGATTGCAGAGTTGCGACGGGGTCACGCACGCCCCTGTAGGAGCGGCCCTATCGCGACACAAGGCCGCTCCTACAGAGGTTGGCATGGCCTGAGCACCACGCTTACAGCAGGAACAACGTGGCCAGGCCGAGGAAGATGAAGAAACCGCCGCTGTCGGTGACCGCCGTGATCATCACGCTCGACCCCATCGCCGGATCACGCCCCAGGCGCGTCAACGTCATCGGGATCAGCACGCCCATCAAGGCAGCCAGCAACAGGTTCAGGGTCATCGCAGCGGTCATTACCAGGCCCAGCGACCAACTGCCATAGAGCCAGAACGCCACGGCACCGATCACGCCCCCCCAGATCAGGCCATTGAGCAGCGACACCGCCAGCTCCTTGCGCATCAGACGGCTGGTATTGCCCGGCGACACTTGGTCGAGGGCCATGGCGCGCACGATCATGGTGATGGTCTGGTTACCCGAGTTGCCGCCGATACCCGCCACGATCGGCATCAGCGCCGCCAGCGCCACCAGCTTCTCGATGGAGCCTTCGAACAGGCCGATCACCCGCGAGGCGACAAATGCGGTGATCAGGTTGATGGCCAACCACGCCCAACGGTTGCGCAACGAGCGCCAGACCGAAGCGAAGATGTCTTCTTCCTCGCGCAGACCGGCCATGTTGAGCACTTCGCTCTCGCTCTCTTCACGAATCAGGTCGACCATTTCATCGATGGTCAGACGACCAATCAGACGCTCGTTCTTGTCCACCACAGGGGCGGACACCAGGTCGTAGCGTTCGAAGGCCAGGGCGGCGTCGTAGGCATCTTCCTCGGGATGGAAGCTCACCGGGTCATTGGCCATGACCTCCGCGACTTTCTTGTCCGGGTCGTTGACCAGCAACCGCTTGATCGGCAGCACACCCTTGAGAATGCCATCGTAATCGACGACGAAGAGCTTGTCGGTGTGCCCCGGCAGCTCCTTGAGCCGGCGCAGGTAGCGCAACACCACCTCGAGGCTGACGTCTTCGCGAATGGTGACCATCTCGAAGTCCATCAGCGCGCCGACCTGCTCTTCGTCGTAGCTCAGGGCCGAGCGCACACGCTCGCGCTGCTGGGCATCAAGGCTTTCCATGAGCTCGTGAACGACGTCGCGGGGCAGTTCCGGCGCCAGGTCGGCGAGTTCGTCGGCGTCCATTTCCTTGGCGGCAGCCAGCAGCTCGTGATCGTCCATGTCGGCGATCAGGGTCTGGCGTACGGCGTCGGAGACTTCGAGCAGAATGTCGCCGTCGCGATCCGAGCGCACCAGTTGCCAGACCGTCAGGCGGTCGTCCAGCGGCAAGGCTTCAAGGATGTAGGCGATGTCGGCGGGGTGCAGGTCGTCGAGCTTGCGCTGCAACTCGACAAGGTTCTGACGGTGGACGAGGTTTTCCACCAGGTCATGGTGATGACCTTCCTGACGGTGCGTCAGGTCCTCGACCACCCGCTGGCGCTGCAGCAGTTCGATCACCTGGGCCAGGCGATCCTGCAGGCTGTCTTGGGCTTTCTTTACTTCGATTTCGGTCATAGGCGAACTCCACTCCCAGCAGCGGAGCACGCCGGGAGAATCAATCGGTCAGATCTGGCTGTATGAAGCGTGTTAGCGAGTAACTACTGGGTAAGTCCATGGTGGGATTCCACAAGCCCCGGCGGGGCTGACGGGCGCAATCATACACTGTGTAAGCTGTCGGATCGCTTAAATTTTTGGCCAGAACAATCGTTTGCGCGCTAAAGCTGTGACAACGCTCGAAGCCATCAGTGCGACGGTCACTCTGGCGTGAAAAGCACATTCGTCGTGTGCCGACTCGATGTGCACCGCCGATCCCTGCAGGGACCTCCTACAGAACAGCGTAGATGGACATCCGTGACAATTCAGCGCGCCAGAAAAACAAAAAGCCCGCTCTAATGAGCGGGCTTCTTGATGTATGGCGGACTCAGGAGGATTCGAACCTCCGACCGCTCGGTTCGTAGCCGAGTACTCTATCCAGCTGAGCTATGAGTCCATGGTGGTAGTTTTAGGCCAGATTACCACTGGCTTGTTGAAGCGTCTTTGCAAGCAGAGCCACTTCAAAAGTGGCGGACTCAGCAGGATTCGAACCTGCGACCGCTCGGTTCGTAGCCGAGTACTCTATCCAGCTGAGCTATGAGTCCGTGGTTGGTAGTTTTAGGCCAGATTACCACTGGCTTGTTGAAGCGTCTTTGCAAGCAAAGCCACTTCAAAAGTGGCGGACTCAGCAGGATTCGAACCTGCGACCGCTCGGTTCGTAGCCGAGTACTCTATCCAGCTGAGCTATGAGTCCGTGGGGTAGTTTTAGACCAGATTACCACTGGTGGATTGAAGCAGCCTTGCAGGCAAAGCCACTTCAAAAGTGGCGGACTCAGGAGGATTCGAACCTCCGACCGCTCGGTTCGTAGCCGAGTACTCTATCCAGCTGAGCTATGAGTCCGTGTCTTGCTGTGCCATTCGGATCGCTTTAAGCGCTCCAGGCAAATAATGGCGGTGAAGGGGGGATTCGAACCCCCGATACCCTTATGAGGTATACTCCCTTAGCAGGGGAGCGCCTTCGGCCACTCGGCCACCTCACCGCAACACGAGGCGAATATTAAACACACCCTTCCTCGTTTGCAACCCTTTTTTTGAAAAAAACTTCAAAAAAATTAAAGGCTTGGCTCCTCGTCCTTCTCTTTCTTGATCCGCAGGTAGATTTCCTCGCGGTGAACAGCCACTTCCTTGGGCGCGCTAACGCCAATACGCACCTGGTTGCCTTTGACACCCAGGACCGTCACGGTGATCTCACCGTCACCAATGATCAGGCTCTCGGCGCACCGACGAGTCAGAATCAGCATAGTTTTCTCCTCACATGAATCTTCAGGGACAACAGTCTTTGAAAAGCAGGGCCTGGCCGGGGACAACGGCACTGGCCCGGATCGACCGCCACGACTGCCTGGACAGGGACAGCCGCAGCGACCAGAAACGCGAAGGGCGCGGCAAGCCGCGCCCCTCCAGGCAGCGTGTCACTCACCCTGTCGGGCAGGCGCGTCAAGCTCGAACGCGGTGTGCAGCGCGCGCACGGCCAGCTCCAGGTACTTCTCTTCGATCACTACCGAGACCTTGATCTCGGAGGTGGAGATCATCTGGATGTTGATGCTCTCCTTGGCCAGGGCCTCGAACATGCGACTGGCAACGCCCGCGTGGGAGCGCATGCCGACGCCGACGATCGACACCTTGGCGATCTTGGTATCGCCGATCACTTCACGCGCGCCAATTTCGCGGGCGGTATTCTCCAGCACGCTCAACGCCTTCTCGTACTCGTTGCGGTGCACAGTGAAGGTGAAGTCGGTGGTGTTATCGTGCGAGACGTTCTGCACGATCATGTCGACTTCGATGTTGGCAGCGCTGATCGGACCGAGGATCTTGAAGGCAACGCCCGGGGTATCCGGGACGCCACGAATGGTCAGCTTGGCCTCATCACGGTTGAAGGCGATACCGGAAATGATCGGCTGTTCCATGGATTCCTCTTCATCGATGGTAATGAGGGTACCCGGACCCTCCTTGAAGCTGTGCAGCACGCGCAGCGGGACGTTGTACTTGCCGGCGAACTCCACCGAGCGGATCTGCAGCACCTTGGAGCCGAGGCTGGCCATTTCCAGCATCTCCTCGAAGGTGATCTTCTCCAGGCGCTGGGCCTGGGGCACGACACGCGGGTCGGTGGTATAGACGCCATCGACATCGGTGTAGATCTGGCACTCGTCGGCCTTCAGCGCCGCCGCCAGGGCCACGCCGGTGGTGTCGGAGCCGCCACGACCGAGGGTGGTGATGTTGCCGTGCTCGTCGACACCTTGGAAACCGGCGACCACCACGACACGGCCGGCCTTGAGGTCGGCGCGGATCTTCTGGTCGTCGATCTGCAGGATGCGCGCCTTGTTGTGCGCACTGTCGGTGAGGATGCGCACCTGGTTGCCGGTGTAGGACACCGCCGGCACGCCGCGCTTCATCAGGGCCATGGACAACAGGGCGATGGTGACCTGCTCGCCGGTCGAGACGATCACATCCAGCTCCCGGGGTTCGGGCTTGTCGGTGATCTGCTTCGCCAAGTCGATCAGGCGATTGGTTTCCCCGCTCATCGCCGACAGCACAACCACCAGGTCGGTGCCTTGCTCGCGGAATTTCTTGACCTTGTCGGCAACCTGCTCGATCCGCTCGATGGAACCGACAGAGGTACCGCCAAATTTCTGTACGATCAACGCCATTTCAAAGGTGCCTCAGCCCTCAAGGGCCCCAAAAAACAATCCAACATGGCGGAGACGCCGACCAGACCGACGCCCCCGCCATCTCAAAGTCCCTGCTCGGCGAACGGCACGGCCAGGGCCAGCGCCTGGTCCAGCGCGGCGACGTCGACGCCACCGCCCTGGGCCATGTCAGGACGACCGCCGCCCTTGCCACCGACCGCCGCAGCAGCTTGTTTCATCAGGTCGCCAGCCTTGAGTTGGCTGGAGAGGTCCTTGGTCACGCCAGCCACCAGCACGACCTTGCCCTCATGCTCGCTGCCCAGCAGGATCACTGCGTGGCCGAGCTTGTTTTTCAGTTGATCGACGAGCGCCAGCAGCGCCTTGCCATCCTGCCCATCCAGGCGGGCGGCGAGGACCTTGGCACCCTTGACCTCAACGGCCGCGTTGGAGAGATCATCCCCGGCGGCGCTGGCGGCCTTGGCCTGCAGCTGCTCAAGCTGCTTTTCCAGCTGGCGGTTGCGCTCGAGCACAGCCGACAGCTTGTCGATCAGGTTGTCGCGATTGCCCTTGACCAGTTGCGCGGCTTCCTTGACCTGCTCTTCGGCAGTGTTCAGGTAGGCCAGCGCAGCAGCGCCGGTGATCGCTTCGATACGGCGCACGCCAGAGGCCACGCCGCCTTCGCTGATGATCTTGAACAGGCTGATGTCGCCAGTGCGTTTGGCGTGGATGCCGCCGCACAGCTCGACGGAGAAGTCACCGCCCATGCTCAGCACGCGCACGGTGTCGCCGTACTTCTCACCGAACAGCGCCATGGCGCCCTTGGCCTTGGCGGTCTCGATGTCGGTCAGCTCGGTCTGCACCTCGGTGTTGCGACGCACCTCGCGGTTGACAATGTCTTCCAGGGCCTTGATCTGCTCCGGTTTGACCGCCTCGAAGTGGCTGAAGTCGAAACGCAGGCGCTGGCTGTCTACCAGCGAGCCTTTCTGCTGCACGTGTTCACCCAGCACCTGGCGCAGGGCTTCGTGCAGCAGGTGAGTGGCGGAGTGGTTCAACGAGGTGGCGTGCTGCACTTCGGCATCGACGCGAGCATCAACCACGGCGCCGACAGTCAGCGCACCACTGGCGACCACGCCGTGGTGCAGGAAGGCACCGCCGGTCTTGGTGGTGTCGCGCACGTCGAAGCGCACGGCGCCGGCCTGCAGATAGCCGCTGTCACCGACCTGACCACCGGACTCTGCGTAGAACGGGGTGCGATCAAGGACAACAACGCCCTCCTCGCCTTCTGCCAGTTGCTCAACGGCCTGGCCGTCCTTGTACAGAGCGATGACCTTGCCCTGACCTTCGGTAGCGTCGTAGCCGAGGAAGTCGGTGGCGGTGTCGACCTTGACCAGGCTGTTGTAGTCCATGCCGAAGGCGCTGGCGGAGCGGGCACGCTCACGCTGGGCCTCCATCTCGCGCTCGAAGCCGGCTTCGTCGATGGTCAGCTCGCGCTCGCGGGCGATGTCGGCGGTCAGGTCCATGGGGAAGCCGTAGGTGTCGTACAGCTTGAACACCACGTCGCCCGGCACGACCTTGCCCTGCAGTTGTGCCAGGTCCTGCTCGAGGATGCGCAGGCCCTGCTCGAGGGTCTTGGCGAACTGCTCTTCCTCGGTCTTGAGCACGCGCTCGATGTGTGCCTGCTGGCTCTTGAGCTCAGGGAACGCTTCGCCCATCTCGGCCACCAGCGCGGCGACGATCTTGTGGAAGAAGCTACCCTTGGCGCCCAGCTTGTTGCCGTGGCGGCAGGCACGACGAATGATGCGGCGCAGCACGTAGCCGCGGCCTTCGTTGGACGGCAACACGCCGTCGGCGATCAGGAAGCCGCAGGAACGGATGTGGTCGGCGACCACTTTCAGCGACGGCTGATCGTCATTGGCGCAACCGATGGCTTTGGCGGCAGCAGCCAGCAGGCTCTGGAACAGGTCGATCTCGTAATTCGAGTGCACGTGCTGCATGACCGCACTGATGCGCTCCAGGCCCATGCCGGTGTCCACCGACGGGGCGGGCAACGGGTGCAGGACACCGTCGGCGGTGCGGTTGAACTGCATGAAGACGTTGTTCCAGATCTCGATGTAGCGGTCGCCGTCTTCTTCCGGCGAGCCGGGTGGGCCGCCCCAGATGTCGGCGCCGTGGTCGTAGAAGATCTCGGTGCATGGGCCGCACGGGCCGGTGTCGCCCATGGTCCAGAAGTTGTCGGAAGCGTACGGGGCGCCCTTGTTGTCACCGATGCGCACCATGCGCTCGGCCGGCACGCCGACTTCCTTGGTCCAGATGTCGTAGGCTTCGTCGTCACTGGCGTAGACGGTGACCCACAGTTTTTCCTTCGGCAGGTTCAGCCACTTGTCCGAAGTCAGGAAGGTCCAGGCGAAGGTGATGGCATCGCGCTTGAAATAGTCGCCGAAGCTGAAGTTGCCCAGCATCTCGAAGAAGGTGTGATGACGGGCTGTGTAGCCGACGTTTTCCAGGTCGTTGTGCTTGCCGCCGGCGCGTACGCACTTCTGGCTGCTCACGGCGCGGGTATAGGCGCGCTTTTCCTGGCCGAGGAAGCAGTCCTTGAACTGGTTCATGCCGGCGTTGGTGAACAGCAGGGTCGGGTCATTGCCCGGGATCAGGGAGCTGGAGGCAACGCGAGTATGTCCCTGCTCTTCGAAGAAGCGGAGGAAGGCTTCACGGATTTCTGCGCTTTTCATAGGTTCTTCCACGGAAACGGCGGCCACGCGTCGAATCGACGAAACGACGGCAAAGGGCCGCATTATATCGGTCCTGCAGTCTCGGTGCAGTGTGTTTATGCGATAGAAACCGTCGAATGGACGGTTTGTCGGACTACAGCAATTGAAAACGGCATGACCGCGATGCTAAAGCCAGCGTTTCGCTACTGGCAAGCCAATTACGGTCCCGGGGCGGGGAAAATTAACAGCTTGGTGAATTAAAAGAATTTCATCACCGAAAGGATCCAAAACCAGCCAGGCGCGCAGCACTCCTGCAGGAGCGGCCTTGTGTCGCGAAAGGGCTGCGTAGCAGCCCCGGAGATCTCAGTAGCGAAGCTGATATTGCCGGGGTCGCGCAAGGCTTAAGCCAGCCGCTGCCCCGAATCCGGCACGATGAGGATGCCGGCGCGCAGCCCGTTTTTCACCTTGGGGTTGGGGAAGATGATCCGCGCGCCCTCCTCCTCCACCACCCAGCGCGTCTCTGCCAGGTCCTCGGCCAGCAGGTAACCCTTGCTCAGCTCGGAGAAGTTCTCGATGTCCGCCGGCAGGTGCAGGTGGAAGCTGTCGCTGTGCTTGATGATCTCGCGGGCGACGCTGAACAGCTTGAGGCCATCCAGGGACTGCTCGGTTTGCGGCTCGGTATCCTCGATGAGCTGGATCAGGCGCGCCTCGAGCCGGTCGAGGTTGACCTCTTCGTTCTGCCCGAACGGGCGGGCCTTGCCGAGTTCCAGGGTGAAAGCCTCGGCGTCGAGCTGCTCGTAGGTGAATGCGCTGAAGGTGATCGACGACTTGCTCTGCAGCAGCACCGCCTCCATGCCGGCCGCAGCCAGACGGGCCAGCTCGCGTCGGGAATGCCGGCGACCTTCCTTGTAGGGATACAGGGCAAACTGCTCGATCTTCGACCCGCGAATGGCAGTATGCAGGTCGTAATGCAGGCGGGTGCGCTCGGGCTTGCTGAAGAACACCCGGGCGAACTGTTCGAGCTCGGCGGCACGCAGCGCCTCGAAGCCACTGGAGAGTTCATGACGGCCATTGAACAGGCGGTTGATGTCCTGTTCGATGAAGCGCTCGCCCTTGCGGATCGCCGCTGGGTTGCCGAACAGGAACAGCACCCGCGCGCGCGGCTTGATCTTGCCGTTTGCAACACCGTGCAGCAGCCTTTCGAGCAGCTCGATCGGCGCCGTCTCGTTGCCATGGATACCGGCCGACAACAGCAGGTCGAGACCGCAATCCTCACCTTCGGGCGGACGCACTTCCAGCGCACCCTCCCCCAGCCAGCGCAAACGCACGCCCCGGGTGGTCACTTGGGTCTTCTCGGCCGGTTCGTGATCGGTCAGGGTCAGCTCAAGCAGTTTGCCAAGGGCGAGCATAGGCGCTTCCTTAGTGGTGGTGGCCGCAGTCCGGGCCGTGGACGTGGTCGTCGTCACCGGCGACGTCGGCCGGTTCCATTTCCAGTTGCAGGCTGACCAGGTTGGTGGCCATCGGGCGCAGCAGCAGATTGGCGTACTCGGTGTCGTCTTCCTCGACATCGACGCCGATCAGCAGCTGGCCGCGGCCGTCCTGCTGGATCCACACTTCCTTGCCTTGCCAGACCACGGCAAAACGGGTGCAGGAGGTTTCCAGCTGGGTGCCGTCTTCATCTTCCAGGATCAGGCGCAGGGCGTCGGACATTGCAATTTCTCTCTATCAAGGTTGGCGTTGGAACGGATACACCGAACCCAGCTTGAGGATCTGGGTCAGTTCATCCAGGGCCGTGCGGCATTCCACCAGCAACTGCGGGTCGGCCAGGTCCGCTTCGCCGAGGCGATCGCGGTAATGCTTGTCGACCCACTGCACCAGGGCGTCGTACAGCGAGGCGGTCATGATAACGCCTGGATTGACCGCCGCCAGTTCGTTTTCCTTCAGCGCCACACGCAGACGCAGGCAAGCCGGGCCGCCACCGTTCTGCATGCTCTGCTTGAGGTCGAACACCTTGACCTCCTTCACCGGACCGCCCCGGCTGGTCAATTGACTCAGGTAAGCCCAGACGCGCTCGTTGTTGCGGCACTCTTCCGGCACCACCAGCAGCATCGAACCGTCCTCGCGGCTGAGCAACTGGCTGTTGAACAGGTAGGAACGCACCGCGTCCTCCACCGTCACTGCCGCGCGCGGCACGCAGATACCCTGGAAGTTGCCACCCTTGCTGGCCAGTTTAGCCTGCAACTGGCCGAGCACCGCGTGGGTCTCGAGGAAGGCGTCCTCGTGGTAGAACAGCACCTCGCCGTTGCCCACCGAGATCACGTCGTTGTGGAACACGCCCTGGTCGATCACCGCGGGATTCTGTTGAGCGTAGACCACGCCATCATCGCTCAGCCCGTGCAGGCGAGCGACAGCCTGGGAGGCTTCCAGGGTCTGGCGCGCCGGATACTTCTGCGGCGCGGGATAGCGGCTGTCGAAGGCGCTGCGGCCATAGACGAAGAACTCGACGCCGGCCTCGCCATAGGCGCGGCAGAAGCGGGTGTGGTTGGCCGCGCCCTCGTCACCGAACTGGGCCACCGCTGGCAGCGCCTCATGGTGGGCGAAGACCTTGTCATCGCTGAACATGGCGCCCAGCACACGGCTGGTGGTCGGGTGCTCGATGCTGCGGTGGTACTTGCAGTTGAGGTTGGCGGCGGTGAAGTGCACGCGGCCATCGGCAGTGTCGGCGCTGGGGCTGACGGTGGCGGCGTTGGCCACCCACATGCTCGAGGCCGAGCAACTGGCGACCAGCAGCGGCATGGCTTCCTTCGCGGCGCGCTGGATCACTTCGCCGTCGCTGCCGGTGAAGCCCAGGCGGCGCAAGGCGGCCACGTCCGGGCGCTCCTGCGGGGCCAGCACGCCCTGCTTGAAGCCCATTTCCATCAGCGCCTTCATCTTCGCCAGGCCCTGGCGCGCCGCCTCGCGCGGGTTGGAACCCTGCTGGCTGTTGCTCTGCGAGGCCACGTTGCCGTAGGACAGGCCGCCGTAGTTGTGGGTCGGCCCCACCAGGCCATCAAAATTCACTTCAAAGGATTTCATCGGCAAGGCTCCGAGACCGGTTGTTATAGGGTGACGCCCGGCGTCAGGGTCGCCGGCAGTGCAAGGCTCGCGGTCTCCAGCGAAGCCACGGGGTAGGCGCAGTAGTCCGCCGCGTAGTAGGCGCTGGCGCGGTGGTTGCCGCTGGCGCCGACGCCACCGAACGGCGCGCTGCTGGCGGCGCCGGTCAGCTGCTTGTTCCAGTTGACGATGCCGGCGCGGCTGCGCAGCCAGAAGTGCTGGTAGCGGGCATTGGAGTCCGACAGCAGGCCGGCGGCCAGGCCGTACTGGGTGTTGTTGGCCTCCTTGATCGCCGCATCGAAGTCGGCGTAGCGGATCACCTGCAGCAGCGGGCCGAAGAACTCTTCGTCCGGGCGCTCGGCCACGGCGCTGACATCGATGATGCCCGGCGTGAGCAAGGCCGCGTCGGCCTGCGGCTGGGTCATCTCCAGCAGCGTCACCGCGCCCTTGGCGAGCAGGTCGGCCTGGGCCGCCAGCAGCGCGCGGGCCGCCTGCAGCGATATCACCGAGCCCATGAATGGCGCGGGTTGCTGATCGAAGGCACCCACACTGATGTTGCGGCTCACCTCGACCAGGCGCTGGATCAGCGCGTCACCCCAGGCGCCCTGCGGCACCAGCAGGCGGCGGGCGCAGGTGCAGCGCTGGCCGGCGGAGATGAACGCCGACTGGATGATGGTGTACACCGCAGCGTCCAGGTCCTTGACCTCATCGACAACCAGCGGGTTGTTGCCGCCCATTTCCAGGGCGAGAATCTTGTCCGGGCGGCCGGCGAACTGCTGGTGCAGCAGGTTGCCGGTGCGACTGGAACCGGTGAAGAACAAGCCATCGATACCCGGGTTAGCGGCCAGCGCGACGCCGGTATCGCGAGCGCCCTGGACCAGGTTGAGCACGCCGGCCGGCAAGCCAGCCTCGATCCAGCACTGCACCGTCAGCTCGGCGACCTTCGGGGTCAGCTCGCTGGGCTTGAACACCACGCAGTTGCCGGCCAGCAGCGCCGGAACAATGTGCCCGTTGGGCAAGTGGCCGGGGAAGTTGTACGGGCCGAACACCGCCACCACGCCATGGGGCTTGTGCCGCAGCACGGCGGTGGCGTCGGCCAGCGGGCCGCTCTTCTCGCCGGTGCGCTCGCGATAGCTTTGCACCGAGATGGCGACCTTGTTGACCATGCTGGTCACTTCGGTAGCCGACTCCCACAGAGGCTTGCCGGTTTCCTCACCAATGCAGCGCGACAACGCCTCGGCATTGGCCTTGAGCTTGTCGGCAAAGGCCTCCAGCACGCTGATACGCGCTTCCAGGCTCAGCGAAGCCCAGGCCGGGAACGCCTGGCGGGCGGCCTGCACGGCAGCTTCGACCTGGGTGGCGTCGGCGCCCTGCCCTTGCCATATCACCGCCTGGGTGACGGGATTGAGCGACTGCAGGGTTTCACCCTGGCCGGCCAGCCAGTGGCCGGCGATGTAATGCGTGTTCATTTACTGGGCCTCCCGACCGGCGGACAGCGGCACGGCGCGGACATTGTCGCCGGCGCCCAGGCGCAGGCGCTTGGCAGTCTGCGGATCGACCACCAGGGTGCCTGCCGCCAGGCGCGCCGGTGCGGCGGTGATGCGGCAATCTTCGCGCTTGCGGTTGTGAATGATGTAAGGGGTGGCGTCGTCACCCGGGGTGCCGACGGCCAGTACCAGGGTCTCGCTGTCACGCACGGCGCGGATCTTCGAGGTCTCGCACTCGATGGCGGGACCTGCGTCGAAGATGTCGACGTAACCCTGGTAGTTGAAGCCTTCGCGCTTGAGCATGGCCAGCGCCGGCTCCGTGTCGGTGTGCACGCGACCGATGACATTGCGCGCCGCTTCCGAGAGGAAGCAGGTGTACAGTGGAAACTTGGGCATCAGCTCGGCGATGAACGACTTGTTGCCCACGCCGGTCAGGTAGTCGGCCTGGCTGAACTCCATCCTGAAGAAGTGCCGGCCCAGGCTCTCCCAGAAGGGCGAACGGCCTGCCTCGTCGGACATGCCGCGCATCTCGGCGATGATCTTGTTGCCGAACAGCTGCGGGAACTCGGCGATGAACAGCATCCGCGCCTTGGACAGCAGACGACCATTGAGACCGCTGCGGTAGTCGCTGCGCAGGAACAGCGAGCACAGCTCGGAGTTGCCGGTCAGATCGTTGGCCAGGAACAGCGTGGGAATCTCGCGGTAGATGTTCAGTTCCTGCGAGGCGCTGACGGTCAGCCCGACCCGGTAGTTGTACCAGGGCTCACGCAGGCCGACGGCACCGGCGATGGCGCTGATGCCGACCACCAGGCCTTCGTCGTTCTCCAGCACGAACAGGTAGTCGGTGTCGCCGCGCTCGGCTTCGCCGCGAAAGCTCTTCTCGGCCCAGCCGACGCGCTGGCCGAGGCGCTCCTCGTTGGCGGGCAGCGTGGTCAGCCCGGTGGTGCCGGTGCTGCGGGCCAATTCGATCAGCGCGGGTAAATCGCTGCTGCGTACAGGACGAACGATCATGCTATCTCCTTGTGCGGCGGTCTGTGCCTGCCGCGAAACTCTCTGTTGCGGCGGTTCAGACCGCGACCAGGCGCACGCTGGCGCCTTCGCCGACCCCCAGGGCCTCGGCGGCTTCGCCGCTCAGGCTGACCGGCTTGCCCGGCACCCAGTCCAGCTCCAGCAGCACGGCGCGGTAATCCTGCAACTGGCCGTTGCACACCAGGTACGGACGGCCACCCTTGACCGGCGTCTGGTCGAGCTTGACCGGCACCACCCGGCTCTGGGCGATGGAGCGGATACCCGAGGCGCGGGCGTGCAGGGTCGGGCCGCCGTCGAAGATGTCGATGTAGTGCTCGGTCTCGAAGCCTTCGCGCATGAGGATGTCGAAGGTGATCTGCGCCCGCGGGTGCACCTGGCCCATGGCTTCCTGTGCCTGGTCGGCCAACAGCGGCACATAGATCGGGTAGTGCGGCATCAGTTCGGCGAGGAAGGTGCGGCTCTTGAGGCCGCAGAGGCGCTCGGCGTCGGCGTAGTTGAGGTCGAAGAAGTTGCGGCCGATGGCGTCCCAGAACGGCGACTCGCCCTGCTCGTCGCTGTAGCCGACAATCTCGGTCACCACCGAGTCGGCGAAGCGCTCGGGGTGCGCGGCCATGAACAGCAGGCGGCCGCGGGAGTTGAGCTCGGCGAAGGCGCTGCTCACCAGCTCCGGCACCACGTAGAAACTGGTCAGCAAGCTGTTGCCGGTGAGGTCGTGGCACAGCGACAGGACGTGGATCTTGTTGTGGATCTTCAGCTCGCGGGAGGCGTGCACGAAGGTCTCGTTGCGAAAACTGTAGAACGGCTCGGAGTAGCCGGCCGAGGCGACAATGGCCGAGCAGCCGACCAGTTTGCCGGTGGCGCTGTCCTCGAGCACGAAGAAGTAGCTCTCCTCGCCATTGAAGCTGACCTCGGCGGCGAAGGAGGTTTCCGAGGCGGCGATCTTGTCGCCCAGGCGGCCGGCGTCATCCGGCAGCGAGGTGACACCAATGGGGCTGTCGGCAGCCATGCGCTGCACTTCGTTCAGATCAGCCATTTGCGCGGGGCGCATCACCAGCATGGTGTCACTCCTTTCGGGAAAGCGCGCCGATCACATCGGCACGGAAAAACGGCGGGCACGCGCCACCACCTGCAAGCAGGTGCCCGCACTGGAATTCAGGTATCGCCGGCCCCGTCTGGAGGCCGGCGAAGGGCGATCAGCCCTTGGTCAGTTTTGCCACGGCACGCTCGAAACGATCCAGGCCTTCGTCGATGTCGGCATCCTCGACCACAAGGCTCGGGGCGAAGCGCACCACGTCGGGACCGGCCTGCAGAACCATCACGCCCTCCTTCTCGGCGGCGTTTAGAATGTCCTTGGCCTTGCCTTTCCAGGCCTCGCTCAGCACGCAGCCGATCAGCAGGCCGACGCCACGCACCAGGGTGAACAAGCCGGTTTCCTGGCCGATCTTCTCCAGACGGGCCTTGAAGCGCTCATGCTTGGCCTTGATGCCTGCCAGGGTTTGCGGGGTGTTGACCACATCAAGCACGGCGCAGGCGACGGCACAGGCCAGCGGGTTGCCGCCGTAGGTAGTGCCGTGGGTGCCGACGGCCAGGTGCTTGGCCAGGTCACTGGTGGTCAGCATGGCGCCGATCGGGAAGCCGCCGCCCAGGCTCTTGGCGCTGGTCAGGATGTCCGGGGTCACGCCGTAGTGCTGGTAGGCATACAGCGAGCCGGTACGGCCAACGCCGGTCTGCACTTCGTCGAAGATCAGCAATGCGTTGTGCTCATCGCACAGCTTGCGCGCGCCTTCCAGGTAGGCCTTGTCGGCCGGGACCACGCCGCTCTCGCCCTGGATCGGCTCGATGACCACGGCGCAGGTCTTGTCGGAAATCTGTGCCTTCAGCGCTTCCAGGTCGTTGTACGGCACGTGGCTGATGCCGGTGATCTTCGGACCGAAGCCGTCGGAGTACTTGGGCTGGCCACCGACGCTGACGGTGAACAGGGTACGACCGTGGAAGCTGTTCACGGTCGCGATGATCTCGTGCTTCTCCGGGCCAAAGCGGTCGTGGGCGACGCGACGGGCCAGCTTGAAGGCGGCCTCGTTGGACTCGGCGCCGGAGTTGCAGAAGAACGCGCGCTCGGCAAAGGTCGCGTCAACCAGCTTGTGCGCCAGGCGCAGGGCCGGCTCATTGGTGAACACGTTGGAGACGTGCCAGAGGGTGTTGGCCTGCTCGGTGAGCGCCTTGACCAGCGCCGGGTGGCAGTGGCCCAGGGCATTCACGGCAATGCCGCCGGCGAAGTCGATCAGCTCGCGACCGGTCTGGTCCCAGACTCGGGAACCCTCGCCTCGTACAGGAATGAACGCCGCCGGGGAGTAGTTGGGAACCATGACCTGGTCGAAATCGGCACGTTGCACCGGGGCTTGCTCAACGGACATCTGAGTCTCCTGAAGAGGAACGCTGGCCTGGAAGTGGCGAGCGATGAGGGGATTGTAAGGACTGATTGGCGCCTGTCCTTGCTGCCAGGCGACAACTTGTTACAGCGCCAAACCGTGTTTTCACGCGGTTTTCGGCAATGCGACAAACAGTGTCGCAATCGCGCAGTGTAACGGGAGGACGGGGTGTCGGGGAGATGCCCGGCGAGAATTGGGTGAACGGGTGTTCACATATATAAACCCCATCGCGGGGCAAACCCTCTCCCACACACAGCGCAAGCCGTGGGAGCGGGCCTGCCCCGCGATAGCGTCTTCGCAGGAAGGAAGGTCTTCAGCCCCGCTCGGCCGGCGCCGAACTCAGCTCGAATGGGCTGCTGCTGCGCCGCTGGTTACGGTCTTCACGCGGCGTGGCGCCAAAGAAGTTGCGGTACGCACTGGAGAAATGCGGCCCCGAGGAGAACCCGCAGGACAGCCCGATCTGGATGATCGACTTGCTGGTCTGCATCAGCATCTGCCGTGCCTTGTTCAGGCGCAGCTCCAGGTAATACTGACTGGGCACTCGATTGAGGTACTGCTTGAAAATCCGCTCCAGCTGGCGACGGGACACGCACACATGCTGGGCGATCTCGTCGGTGGTCAGCGGCTCCTCGATATTGGCCTCCATCAGCAGCACCGCCTGGGTGAGCTTGGGATGACTGGAGCCCAGGCGATTCTGCAGCGGAATGCGCTGGCGCTCGCCGCCTTCACGGATACGCTCGACCACCAGCTCTTCGGACACCGCGCCCGCCAGCTCCGCGCCATGATCGCGCGCCAGCACCGCCAGCAACAGGTCGGTCACTGCCATGCCACCGCAGGCCGTCAGGCGGTCACGGTCCCAGTCGAACAGATGACTGGTGGCGATCACCTTGGGGTAGCGCTCGGCGAAATCATCCTGCCAACGCCAGTGCACCGCGGCGCGGTAGCCATCGAGCAGGCCCAGCGCCGCCAGTGGGTACACGCCGGCGGACAGGCCACCGATCATGCAGCCGCTGCGCGCCAGTTGCTTGAGCGCGGCGGACAGCGACGATCCGATTGTCACCGGCGGCTCATCGGCCAGCAGGAACAGTTTGTGGCAACCCTCGAGACGACCGTTCCATGCCTCGCCCGGCAAGCGCCAGGGGCCCTCCTGCCCGGCTTCGGCCTGCAGATAGCTCAACTCGTAGACCACGTCCGGATGCACCCGCTGGGCCACCTGCAGCACCTCTTCAGCCAACGCCAGGGTCAGCGGCTTGGTACTTGGCCAGATGAGAAATCCGATTCGCTGGGTGGTCATAGGGCGTGGTCCGAAACCTGGAAGGAAGGGTTCGCGCTTGTGGCGCCAGGGCGTGCCGCGCGGATGGCGCAGCATGCCCCATTAGGGTGCAAATGTGCAGCGATTACTTCAAGCTGCCGGAAAGGAACTGCTTGAGGCGCTCGGACTGCGGATTGACCAGCACCTCGCGCGGGCAGCCGCGCTCCTCCACCAACCCCTTGTGCAGGAACACCAGCTGGTTGGACACCTCGCGGGCAAAGCCCATCTCGTGAGTGACCACGACCATGGTGCGGCCTTCCTGGGCCAGCGACTGCATGACCTTGAGCACATCGCCCACCAGCTCCGGGTCGAGCGCCGAGGTCGGTTCGTCAAACAGCATCACCTCAGGCTCCATGGCCAGGGCGCGGGCGATGGCCACGCGCTGCTGCTCGCCGCCGGACATGTGGCCAGGGAAGGCATCCTTGCGATGGGACACGCCGACCTTCGCCAGGTAGTGCTCGGCCTTCTCCAGCGCTTCCTTCTTGTTCACCCCCAGCACGTGCACCGGCGCTTCGATGACGTTCTCAAGCGCGGTCATGTGCGACCAGAGGTTGAAATGCTGAAACACCATCGACAGCCGGGAGCGCATGCGCTGCAGTTGTTTCGGGTCGGCGGCCTTGAGCGCGCCGTCCTTGCCGGCCACCAGCTTGAGCTCTTCGTTGTTGAGCAGGATCTTGCCCGCGTGCGGCTGCTCCAGCAGGTTGATGCAGCGCAGGAAGGTCGATTTGCCCGAACCGCTGGAGCCGATGATGCTGATGACGTCGCCTGCCTTGGCTTCGAGGGAGACGCCCTTGAGCACCTCATGGCTGCCGTAGCGCTTGTGCAGGTCTTGGATTTGGAGTTTGTACATGCTGTCGGATCTCACAGAGCGGTCAGTGCTTGCGCGGCGCCAGGTAGCCGAGCCAGCGGCGTTCGGCCATCTTGAACAGGCGCACGAGGATGAAGGTCAGGCACAGGTAGAACACGCCCGCCGTGATGTAGGCCTCGAAAGGCAGGTAGTACTGGGCGTTGACCGTGCGCGCGGCACCGGTGATGTCGATCAGGGTGACGATCGACGCCAGACTGGTGGTCTGCAGCATCATGATCACTTCGTTGCTGTACTGCGGCAGCGCCCGGCGCAGCGCCGAAGGCAGGAGGATGCGGCGGTACATCTTCATGCGCGACATGCCGATGGCCTTGGCCGCCTCGATCTCGCCGTGAGGCGTGGCCTTGAGGCTGCCAGCGATGATCTCGGCGGTGTAGGCGCTGGTGTTGATGGCAAAAGCCAGGCAGGCGCAGAAGGTCGCGCTGGACAGCCACGGCCACAGGAAGCTTTCGCGCACCGCCTCGAACTGGGCCAGGCCGTAGTAGATCAAAAACAGCTGCACCAGCATCGGCGTGCCGCGGATCACGTAGGTGTACAGCCAGGCGCTCATGTTCACCAGCGGCTGCCTGGAGACGCGCATCAGGCCCAGCGGAACAGCCGCCAGCAGACCGAACAGCAGCGACAGCGCCAGCAGCTTGAGGGTGGTCAGGAGGCCGCCCAGATAAAGCGGCATGGCCTCCCAGATGACGTTGTAGTCGAAGATCATAGTTCAGCCGCCTTGACGCCCACCGAGTAGCGCTTCTCGAGATACTTCAGCGCCAGCAGCGAGACACTGGTCAGCACCAGGTACAACGCCGCCACCGCGAGGAAGAAGGTGAAGGGTTCGCGGGTGGCGTCCGCCGCCTGCTTGGCCTTGAACATCATGTCCTGCAGGCCGACCACCGAAATCAGCGCGGTCGCCTTGGTCAGCACCAGCCAGTTGTTGGTGAAGCCAGGGATCGCCAGACGGATCATCTGCGGCACCATGATGCGGAAGAACACCTGGACACCGCTCATGCCATAGGCCGCGCCCGCCTCGGCCTGCCCCTTGGGAATACCCAGGAAAGCGCCGCGGAAGGTTTCCGAGAGGTAGGCACCAAAGATGAAGCCCAGGGTGCCGATGCCGGCGACCAGCGGGTTCAGGTCGATGTAGTCGTCATAGCCGAGCAGCGGCGCCACCCGGTTGATGATGTCCTGGCCGCCATAGAAGATCAGCAGGATCAGGACCAGGTCAGGGATGCCACGGATCACCGTGGAATACAGATCCCCCAGCCAGGCCAGCCAGCGCACCGGCGACAAGCGCAGCGCCACGCCGATCAGGCCGAGGACGATGGCCAGGGCCATCGACGACAGGGCGAGCTGCAGCGTCAGCCACGCCCCATCGAGGATGACTGCCCCATAGCCTTTCAACATGATTCGAATTCCTCAGGGCTTGGGAATGAAAAATGGTGCAAACCTCAGAGATTCTGCTGTTTGCACCATTGCACAGGTGAAACTCGAGGGCTTACTTCGAGTCTGGACCGTAGATATCGAAGTTGAAGTACTTCTTCTCGATTTCTTTGTATTTGCCGTTGGCGCGGATAGCGTCGATGGCCGCGTTAATGCGCTCGGCGTTGGCGGTGTCGCCCTTGCGCACGGCAATGCCGACACCGTCACCGAAGTACTTGGTATCGGTGAAGGCCGGGCCTACGAAGGCGAAGCCCTTGCCGGCGTCGGTTTTCAGGAAACCGTCTTCGAGCAGGGTGGCGTCGGCCACGGTACCGTCCAGGCGACCGGCGGCGACGTCCAGGTAGATTTCGTTCTGGGTGCCGTAAGGCACGACGGTAGCGCCTTGCGCGCCCAGGACTTCCTTGGCGAAGCGATCATGGATGGAGCCGCGCTGCACGCCGATCTTCTTCCCCTTGAGCTCAACCAGGCTGTCGCTGACGGCAGTGCCTTCCTTCATGACCAGACGCGCCGGGGTGAGGTAGTAGCGCTTGGTGAAGTCGACCGACTTCTTGCGATCATCAGTGATCGACATGGACGAGAGGATGGCGTCGATCTTGCGCACTTTCAGCGCAGGAATCAGGCCGTCGAACTCCTGCTCGACCCAGGTGCACTTGGCTTTCATCTGTTCGCACAGGGCGTTGCCGATGTCGTAGTCGAAGCCGGCGAGGCTGCCATCGGGTTGCTTGAAGGCGAAGGGTGGGTAGGCGGCCTCGATACCGATCTTCAACGGCTTCTCATCGGCCTGCGATACCAGGGAAAACACGGAAAGCGCCAGGGCGCCAAGCAGTGCGAGCTTCTTCATCAGGTAACTCCATCGGTACGGGGCAATACAAGGCAGTTGTAACGGCTGCCCGATATGCGAATGGGTACAGCGCGAGCCGCGCAGGTTTCGACCAAGGTCGCAGACCACGAGCGAGTGAGTGGCATTCTAGCGACAGCCCGGTGGTCGATATTTCTTCAAAGCGACAACTAATTACAGAAGCGCCAGGAACCGCGGCGGGCGATATTGACAGCTCCTGCGAGATATGCAAGAGCAAAAGAGAAATAACCTATACCCAAAGCAATAAGCGGGCCCATTATTGGCAAAGCCTTGTATTCCGGCAAGTGCAGCGTGCGACCCCGCACAAAATGCTCGCAGCAATGCACTCAAATGGCACGCGAATGTTTCCACAAGCCCCGCATTTGGGCGAAATCGGTGACAGCCAGGGTTACCGATGGATGTCGGAGTAACAGTCGGTATCAGTAAAGCAAAAACCCCGCCGGGCATGGGCGGGGTTTTTGCTGATGACCGTATCGCGGGAAAGGTCCACCCCCACGATTGCGATGCTTCAACTCAAGCGGTGGCCAGACTCATCGCCTTGTGGGTGTCGATCAGGTGCTGCACCACCCCTGGGTCGGCCAGGGTGGAGATATCACCCAGCGCATCGTACTCGCCGGTGGCGATCTTGCGCAGGATGCGGCGCATGATCTTGCCCGAGCGGGTCTTCGGCAGCCCCGGCGCCCACTGAATCACATCCGGCGAGGCGATCGGGCCGATCTCCTTGCGCACCCAGTTCTTCAGCTCCTGGCGCAGTTGCTCGCTCGACTCCTCGCCGGCGTTGAGGGTGACATAGACGTAGATACCCTGCCCCTTGATGTCGTGCGGCACGCCCACCACGGCCGCCTCGGCGACCTTCGGATGCGCCACCATCGCGCTCTCGATCTCGGCAGTGCCCATGCGGTGCCCGGAGACGTTGAGCACGTCGTCGACGCGACCGGTGATCCAGTAATAGCCGTCCTCATCGCGACGGGCACCGTCACCGGTGAAGTACATGCCGCGGAAGGTCTTGAAGTAGGTGTCGACGAAACGGTCGTGGTCGCCGTACAGCGAACGCGACTGACCCGGCCAGGAGTCGAGGATCACCAGGTTGCCCTCGGCGGCGCCTTCGATCAGGTTGCCCAGGTTATCCACCAGCGCTGGCACCACGCCGAAGAACGGACGCGTCGCCGAGCCCGGCTTCAGCGCGGTGGCGCCCGGCAGCGGGCTGATCAGTACACCGCCGGTCTCGGTCTGCCACCAGGTATCGACAATCGGGCAACGTTCCTTGCCGACGGTCTTGTAGTACCAGTTCCAGGCCTCGGGGTTGATCGGCTCACCCACCGAGCCCAGCAGGCGCAGACTGGAGCCATCAGCACCGGCCACCGCCGCCTCGCCCTCGGCCATCATGGCGCGAATGGCGGTCGGCGCGGTGTAGAGGATATTGACCTTGTGCTTGTCGACGATCTTCGACACCCGGGTGATGTCCGGGTAGTTCGGCACGCCCTCGAACAGCAGTGTGGTGGCGCCATTGGCCAGCGGGCCGTAGACGATGTAGCTGTGGCCGGTGACCCAGCCCACATCGGCGGTGCACCAGTAGACCTCGCCCGGACGGTAGTCGAACACGCGCTCGTGGGTCAGCGCGGCATACACCAGGTAACCGCCGGTGGTGTGCAGCACGCCCTTGGGCTTGCCGGTGGAACCGGAGGTATAGAGGATGAACAGCGCCTCCTCGGCGCCCATCTCTTTCGGCGCGCAGTGGCTGGAAGCAACCTTCATCAGGTCTTCGTACCAGATGTCGCGGTGCTGGTGCCAAGCGATGTCGCCACCGGTGCGCTTGCACACGATGATCTTCTGTACGCTGTTGGTTTCAGGGTTGGTCAGGGCCAGGTCGACATTGGCCTTGAGCGGGGTGCGACGGCCACCGCGCAGGCCTTCGTCGGCGGTGATCAC
The DNA here is from genome assembly GCF_057480795.1 of Pseudomonas sp. P110(2024). NCBI lineage: Bacteria > Pseudomonadati > Pseudomonadota > Gammaproteobacteria > Pseudomonadales > Pseudomonadaceae > Pseudomonas > Pseudomonas sp. P110(2024). Next base: position 87,193 of record NZ_JBLIYT010000013.1, on the reverse strand, counting down.
CACTTTCGACTTGCAGTCGATGATGCGCCCGGCCAGCGCCTCCGGCGAGAAGCCGCCGAACACCACCGAGTGGATCGCGCCGATGCGGGCACAGGCCAGCATGGCGACCACGGCCTCGGGGATCATCGGCATGTAGATGGTCACCACGTCACCACGGTGCACATCCTGGCCACGCAGGGCGTTGGCGAACTTGCAGACCTGCTCGTGGAGCTCGCGATAGGTAATGTTGCGGTGTTCGGAAGGGTCGTCGCCTTCCCAGATGATCGCCAGCTGGTCGCCGCGCTCGGCGAGATGGCGGTCCAGGCAATTGTAGGAAACGTTCAGAGTGCCGTCGGCGAACCACTTGATGTCGACATGGTGGTCGTCGAACGAGGTCTGCTTGACCTTGGTGAAAGGCTTGATCCAGTCCAGACGCTGGGCCTGCTCGCGCCAGAAGCCGTCCGGGTTGATCACCGATTGCTGGTACATGGCCTTGTAGGTGGCCTCGTCGGTCAGGGTACTGGCCGCAACCTCGGGACGAACGGGATACAGTGGAGCCGCACTCATCTGTGTTACCTCGGTGTAATAGTTGTTTTTGTATGGAACCGTTTGTAACTGTACCAGAGCGGCCAAGACCATTCGACGTTGGTAGTAACACGACGGGTCGTCGACCTACCGATCGGGCGCGACCGCTCTAGTACATGGCATGCAGCCATCGTCGAGAGGAAAAGACAGGGTTTCGACGGGGATTGTTACAGATTCTGTCAAAAGACTTTATCAAAACCCCCTCTGTTTCAGCCGTGGGCGCCCCCCCTAAAATTCATCTCGCCAGCAACGGCAACGCGATTAACTTGGTAACAGCCCCCACGCAGGCAGCGTTAATCCGTATCTCATCCCGATAGTTGAAACTTGCTGTACTCGCGGCGCCATAAGCGCCGCGTGCCCCCTCACGACCTTAGACAGGTAACTTGAAAATGAAAGCTTTACTGGTATTGGTACTTGGCGGTTTTTGCGGCGCGGCATTGGCCGGCGAAGCAAAAGATGTCGAGCAGATTCCGGTTGAACAGTACAGTTATTCGCAGCACCTGGACATCGCCCGCGTCATCTCCATGAGCGAAGTGCCAAATGTCTGCGAAGTGGTGCCGGCCCGTATGACCTACGAGGACTCCCAGGGCCAGAAGCATATTCTCGAATACCGCGTGATGGGGAACGGTTGTTCCAACGGCTGAGGCGACCGCGCCAATCTCAAGCCTTGCGCGATCCCTGTAGGAGCGGCCTTTTGTCGCGAAAGGGCCGCAAAGCGGCCCCGGCGATCTTTGCATGCTGCTAAAACCCCGGGGCTGCTACGCAGCCCTTTCGCGACACAAGTCCGCGCCCACAAGACCAAGTGTAACTTTTAAGGCAATTAGCCACGCTCACTCCCCTGACTTGCTCAACGAATAATCCCGCAACTTGTTGGCAATGGTCGTATGGGAAACCCCCAATCTTTTCCCCAGCGCCCGGCTACTTGGAAATTCACTCATCAAACTTTCCAATACCGCCTTTTCAAACCGCCCGACAATTTGCGAAAGATCGCCATCCAGGGAAAACTCGCCCAATGGCTGGCGTGCGCCATAATCCGGCAAACGGATATGTTCGCTCTTCACCACCCCGCCCTCGCACAACGACACCGCCTGGAACAGCACGTTCTCCAGCTGGCGCACGTTGCCCGGCCAATGATATTGAGCAAGCTTGTCCATCGCCGCCGGTGCCAAGCGCGGCATCGGGCAACCGATCTGCCGGCTGGCCTGGTCAAGGAAGTGCTGCACCAGCCCCTCCAGGCCATCCATGCATTCGCGCAGCGGCGGAATATGCAGCGACAGCACGTTGAGGCGATGGTAGAGGTCCTGGCGGAACTCGCCCCGGGCACATAGCTCGGACAGGTCGACCTGGGTCGCGCAGATCACCCGCACATCCAGGTACACCTCTTCGTCACTGCCGACCCGGCGGAAACAGCCATCCTGCAGAAAGCGCAGCAGCTTGACCTGCAAGCGCGGGCTCATCTCCCCGACGCCATCGAGGAACAGCGTGCCACCGGCGGTAAGCTCCAGCAGCCCCAGCTTGCCTTCGGCACGCGCGCCTTCGAACGCCCCCGGGCCGTAGCCGAACAGCTCGGTTTCGGCCATCGACTCCGGCAGGCCGGCGCAGTTGAGCGCCATCAGCGGCGCCTGGCCACGGGGGCTGGCCAAGTGGCAGGCGCGCGCCAGCAATTCCTTGCCGGTACCGGTCTCGCCCTCGATCAGCAGCGGCGCATCCAGCGGCGCCATGCGCCGCGCCTCGCGCACCACCGCAGCCATCACCCGCGAGCTCTGGAAGATGCTGTCGAAGCCTCGCAGCTCCTGCTTGCGCACGTTGTAGATACGCTCGCCGATGCGATCGGCGCGATGCAGGGTGATCACCGCACCCGCCAGGGCCTCGCTGTCATCGTGCTCCGACTGCAATGGCGCGATATCAGCGAGGAACACATCGCCCTTGACCTTGATGCGCAGGCCGTTGATGCGCGACTTGTTGGCGCGGATCAGCTCCGGCAGGTCGAAGTCCTCGACATAGCGCGACAACGGAATGCCCGGCACCTCGTCCACCCGCACCCCGAGCAACTGTGCCGCGCCACGGTTGGCGGCAACGATGCTGCCACCCATGTCGATCGACAGCACCGGGAAATCCAGCGCGCCCAGCAAAGCGTTCAGTTCCATGTGTCGGCGCTCGCTGGGCATCAGGCCGACGCGCTTGACCCCGAACACCCCGGCGATCGACTCGAACTTCGGCCGCAGCGCCTGGAACTGCAAGTTGATCAGGTTTGGGCAGTGCAGGTAGATGGCGTTGCCATGATCGCCGCCCACCTCGCCGCGCAACACGTTGATGCCGTACTCCACCAGCAGGTTGAGGATATCCCGCAGGATGCCGATGCGGTTCTGGCAGTGCACTTTGATACGCATGAAAGGTCTCGAAGCGGCCAAGGTTTTTACTCGGCACGCGGAAAATTCGTAAAGATAAACTGACAGAATTACCCTTCTGCCCAGCTCGATACCCGTGATTTTCCGGCACAAGGGCATTTTTGTAAAATTATCGTTACGATTTCAGGACCAGCGGATAGCCATAACTGGCCTCAACCCCGGTGCAAAGCCGCGTTTGTAGGGATATTCCTAAGGTATGTCCTGTACATAACAAGAACGCCCTCACCAGGAGAGCCACATGAAACAGACGCAATACGTGGCACGCGAGCCCGATGCGCATGGTTTTATCGACTACCCGCAACAAGAGCATGCGGTGTGGAACACCCTGATCACTCGCCAACTGAAAGTGATCGAAGGCCGGGCATGCCAGGAATACCTGGACGGCATCGAGCAGCTCAAGCTGCCCCATGACCGCATCCCCCAGCTCGGCGAAATCAACAAGGTGCTGGGCGCCACCACCGGCTGGCAGGTTGCCCGCGTGCCGGCGCTGATCCCTTTCCAGACCTTCTTCGAGCTGCTGGCCAGCAAGCGCTTCCCGGTCGCCACCTTCATCCGCACACCCGAAGAGCTGGACTACCTGCAGGAGCCCGACATCTTCCACGAGATCTTCGGTCACTGCCCGCTGCTGACCAACCCCTTCTTCGCCGAATTCACCCACACCTACGGCAAACTCGGCCTGGCGGCGACCAAGGAACAGCGTGTGTACCTGGCGCGCCTGTACTGGATGACCATCGAGTTCGGCCTGATGGAAACCGCGCAGGGTCGCAAGATCTACGGCGGCGGTATCCTCTCCTCGCCGAAGGAGACCGTCTACAGCCTGTCAGGCGAGCCGGAGCACCAGGCCTTCGACCCGATCGAGGCCATGCGCACGCCGTATCGCATCGATATCCTGCAGCCCCTGTACTTCGTCCTGCCGAACATGAAGCGCCTGTTCGACCTGGCCCACGAAGACATCATGGCCATGGTCCACCAAGCCATGCAGCTGGGCCTGCACGCACCGAAGTTTCCACCCAAGGTCGCCGCCTGAGCGCCCCTGTCGATAACAACTCAAACCGGAAAACACCCATGAATGCCTTGAACCAAGCCCACTGCGAAGCCTGCCGCGCCGATGCGCCGAAAGTCACCGACGAGGAACTGGCGGAACTGATCCGCGAGATCCCGGACTGGAACATCGAAGTCCGCGACGGCCACATGGAGCTCGAGCGCGTGTTCCTGTTCAAGAACTTCAAGCACGCCCTGGCTTTCACCAATGCCATTGGCGAAATCGCTGAAGCCGAAGGCCATCACCCGGGCCTGCTGACCGAATGGGGCAAGGTCACCGTGACCTGGTGGAGCCACTCGATCAAGGGCCTGCACCGCAACGACTTCATCATGTGCGCGCGCACCGACGAAGTCGCCAAGACCGCCGAAGGGCGCAAGTGATGCACTTCGCAGCCATCGGCCGGGTCCCTGGCGACCCGATCCTCGGGCTGATGGAGGCCTACGCCCGCGACGCCAACCCGGCCAAGTTTGACCTGGGAGTCGGCGTGTTCAAGGACGCCCAGGGTCTGACGCCGATTCCCGCGGCGGTCAAACAGGCCGAGCAGCGCCTGGTCGAACGCCAGGCCACCAAAAGCTACATCGGCGGCCATGGCGACGCGGCGTTTGGCCGCCTGGTCAGCGAACTGGTGCTGGGTAGCGACTCGCCGCTGCTGGCCAGCCAGCGCGCCGGCGCGACCCAAACCCCGGGCGGCACCGGTGCCCTGCGCCTGGCCGCGGAGTTCATCGCCCATTGCCTGCCGGGGCGTGGTATCTGGCTAAGCGACCCGACCTGGCCGATCCACGAGACGATCTTCGCCGGCGCCGGGCTCACGGTGTCGCACTACCCCTACGTGGGCAAGGACAACCGCCTGAACGTCGACGGCATGCTCGCCGCGCTGGAACAGGCAGCGCAAGGCGATGTGGTGCTGCTGCACGCCTGCTGCCACAACCCGACCGGCTTCGACCTGGGCCAGGACGACTGGCGCGCGGTGCTCGACATCGTCAAGCGCCGCAACCTGCTGCCGTTGATCGACTTCGCCTACCAAGGCTTCGGTGACGGCCTGGAAGAAGACGCATGGGCGGTGCGCCTATTTGCCGCCGAACTGCCAGAACTGCTGGTCACCAGCTCCTGCTCGAAGAACTTCGGCCTGTACCGCGATCGCACCGGCGCCCTGCTGGTGTGCAGCCACGATGCCGAGAAACTGCTGGATGTGCGCAGCCAATTGGCGTTCATTGCGCGCAACCTGTGGTCGACGCCACCGGACCATGGCGCCGCGGTGGTCGCCGAGATCCTCGGTGATCCGGCGCTCAAGGCGCTGTGGGTCGAGGAAGTGAACGCCATGCGCCAGCGCATCGCCGAGCTTCGTCTAGGCCTGGTGCAGGCGCTGGCCCCACATGGCCTGGCCGAGCGTTTCGCGCACATCGCCGCGCAACGCGGGATGTTCTCTTACACCGGGCTGAACCCCGAGCAAGTGCGCCTGCTGCGTGAGCGGCACAGTGTGTACATGGTCGGTACCGGCCGGGCGAACATCGCCGGGGCGGATACACGACGCCTGGAGCAATTGGCGGCGGCCATCGCCGACGTCTGTCGCTGATATCTGGCCGATGTGGCGTGGGAGCGGGCTTGCCCCGCGATAGTGCTATCGCGGGGCAAGCCCGCTCCCACGCGCCCTCCTGAAGCTCCCCTTGACCGATAGCCGACCGCTTGAACCGACCAGCGCCCGGCAAAAATCTCAAACTGTCACCCAGACTGCTGTATCCTGCCCCAGCTTTTCGAAGCCACACATGCGCCCTGGCGCCGCCTTTTCACTCACACTTGCGAGGAACGACGAGATGCATGAAATCCCGAATCTTCCCTTCCCAAGCCTGAACCCCGAAGAGCAATCCGTTGCCGCCCACGCCGAACCGACGCCCGCCGTCGACCAGGACGGCGATGATCAATCCAGCGCCGACCAGGAATAACCCGCGCACCGTTCGACAGTGTGAAAACGGCTGACCTGCGGGAGCTTCCCCATCATCACGTTTTCACACCGTCAAGACACCTTTAACGCCACGCCATATCCTCTTACCGCACCGACCTGCCCCACTCCGACAAACTGCGGCCTTCCAAAACGGAGGCTCCCGCATGTTTCGCCGCTCTCATCTCAACGCCGCCGAAAAGGCAAAAATCCTCGCCCTGACTCCCGCCGATGTCATCGTCGTAAGCGAGCTCTCCGGACCTCAGGACATCGCCACCTCGCTTAACGACCATTTCGACCAAGCCTTCGGCGTGGACGCTCTCTATCCGAGAATGCTCATGGATCTGGAGCTCGAGACAGCCCTGGAGACAGCGCTGGGTAGCGAGCACGCCAGGCTGTACCTTAATCGCTTTCTGGGACGCGAGCGCTCTCAGCCAGCGAACCACAACGACTGTGCACTCTTCTACGGCACCTTGGCCGGGCAACTGATCAAGGTTGCCGACACCGGCAGATTTCCTGAGCTGCTACCTGACTCACACCTTGACACACCTTACGCAGTCGCCAGCTTCGCCCAGGCGCTCTGGCACACCTATCCACGCCTGACACGCGCCGTCACCTACCTTGCGGCAACGCTGTTACTCCGCGGCAAACTGAGCGTGAAGCCCCTGCGCCCGCAGCAGCCCAGACTGGAACTCGACGAGCACCTTGACCTTCCCATCCTGGCCACTCACCTGTTCAAAGCGACACCCGGTCAGCATCTCTTCGAGAAACTGCTCAATGAACTGCAGGCCACATTCTTTTACCAAGGCTTGCACTATCGTTTCGCCACTGCGCGGGAGCGCAAGACAGACAAGCCGGTCAACCAGTATGGGCGCATCACGCTGGATGGCCCCGCCCTGAACGCCCCGGCAGGCCAGGTACTGGATGCCTTGCTGGGCGCTATCACCTTCGACCGCCTGGGCCAACGCCTGGCGGCAGCAGTGCAGTGGGACAGCACGCCGGCAAACGCCCCCGCGTACCGCGCCCTGGTCGAACAGACCTTGATCGATGCACTCTATCCTGCGACCAAGTACCGTCCAGGCCATATCCTCGATTTCGCGCTGTTCAACGCACACAACAAATACCAGCATTTGAGCGAAATTCGCCTCGACCTGATCAACAGCCTGCACAGTCATCTTGGCGGCGTGCCCGCCATGGCAGAACTGGCTGCCGAACTGCTGTTACGCCGCTTCGCACCTGAGCTGCTTATCGACGACGCTCCCGACGACTATCTCTACGATCACGATGTGCGCTGGGCCAACCTGCGCCAAGGTGCCTATCTGCTGCTGGCCCAGCGCAAGCCCGTGACCTTCGCCGCTGCAGAACAAGCTACCGACCTGCCCGACAAGCAGGCTACCCCGGCGTTCGAGGGGGCCTTGGCAGCGACCGTCGCCGAGTGGGTTCAGTTGCAGGGCCTGCTCAAGCAACCTCCACCCTGGTCTAAAGCACAATGGCAACTGGCCTATGACCATTACCTCACCGCCTGGGACCGGGAGAGCCTTCGCGATGTCCCTGATCGCTTCGAGCTGGCTCGGCATGAGCTGCGCCAGGCAGGCATCGATCCGCAGGGCAGCAACGTGGACAACCAACTGCACGTCAATGCCTACCTGGATCACGGAGCAGGCTATCGGCACAGCCAACTGCCGGACGCCACGGCACGTTACGACCGCGAGTTCCAGGCATGGCGCCAACGTGCCCAGATGATCTACGCCGATGCAATGCAGCGCTTATTGCGCCATCTGCCCCAAACAGACCAGGACCGAATGAAGAACAGTGATTGGCATTGCCATGCCGTCACATGGCCGACGTACATAGGCCCTATCAAAGGCAGCGTTCCCAGCTACGGAGACTCACCCATCGCGGACTGGAGAATGGAAATCGGCACCCAAGGCATCATCGTCCATCTCTACGGCGACACTGTCGACACCTTCTATGAGCTGTTTCCAGAGAAGCTGACCTGGCGTCGCCATGTCGTCACCAGCACACAACGCGAACGATGGATCGAGCCCCTGCCTCTGGACTACACCGACTACAACGAAACCACTATTCCCTGGCAGGTCGCGCCATGGCCAACAATTGTGGAATTGGGCAAAGCGCCGATTGAACATCGCCTGGAAGCATTGATCCGCTATTACGCAGAATCCATCGCTTTGGGCAACTGCGACGCACTGTATGGCATCTGCAAAGGTACGACATCACACGAACAGTTCCTCGCCGAACAGCGCAAGGACAGTATCGGACGCTACCTGTTCAAGCTGCTGTCCAACCTGGTGCCCGGGCTAAGCTGCTTCGGCGTGCGCAATGGTACAGAAGCATTGGGCTGCGGCCTGGACGTACTTGGCACCGCGGGCAGTGCCTTCGTCTTGGGCGGACGCCTCATCAAACCCCTGGCGCGGCTCCATGGCGCAGCTGGCAAAAACGCCAAGGCGCTGCGCCTTGGCATGTTGCGAGCCGCCAGGCACTGGAAGGGCCAGCCACTGCCCACCAGGCTGCATCGCCGCGGCGCAGGCCCCAGCGACTGGCCGGGCGGCACCGACGCACGCACACGGGCCAGCCTCGCCGCACCGATTCCCCAGCACAAACTGCTGCCCGGCCACAAGCCCAATGCCATCAGACTGCTGCTGGGCGAGGGCGACGATATCACCAGAGCGTGGGAAAAAGCCTCCAACCCGGTCGTCTACCCGGTGTTCATCATCCGCGACCCAGACCATGTCGACGCGATCATCAACGGAGTCGCCTATCGCCACCGCATCGGTCAGCCTGCCGGCGTGGCCGAGCGTGTGCGCAATACGCCCCTGCTGTGGGCACAAGACCCTGTACGCCAAGCACCGCCCTATCCGGATGCTCCCGCACAGGGTATCGCGCTTCAGCTGGCGCCACCCGCCAACCAGGCCGGCACGCCCGCCTACGGCCAACAAGTGAGCCACGCCTTCGAGACCATCCGTATCGAACCGCAGCCGATCACCTACCGCGCCAACGGCGCACACGGCGACAGCGTGGCGCAGGTCATGGTGCGCGAGAATCGCCTGGTGCAATACACGCAGGAAATCATTCCCGGCAGAGGACGCCAACCTGCCAGCAGTCGAAGGGCCCTCACCCCCCTGAGCGACGACGAGGCCGATGCCATGGGCCTGCTTAATCCGCCGCACTACTACGAGGACGGCGTACTGGGTTACCCGGTAAGCGAACACTGGTTCGGCCTGCCGGCCGACATGACAGTCGATCAGGTCGCGCTGTTCAGCGGCCACTGCCCACCGGTCCGGCTAGGCCGGTTGATCCGAGGCCTTGCCGACCGTCGCACCTTGCGCGGTGCGCGCGTGCAGTACCTGGACAGCGACTGGTTGTTGGTCGAAGCCGATACCGGCGTATTCTACGGCGCCCCGTTCGACTTCGAAGCCTGGCAGCGCAGCCAGACCGCCGCCTTGCGCCAGGGCACGCTGACCCCCAGCCAGTACCCCATCCCGGCACAGGACACCCGCCTGACCTTTACCCGAGTCACCGACTTGAACGCCATCGCCCAATACCTCGATGTCAGCGAAACCTATCGCATCGTGGCCACCAGGCCGAACCTGCAACAGGACATCGACAACCTCGCCGGCCTGCTGCGCGACTGGGTACGCCACAATCGACGCAGCAATCCACCCAGCGTACCGACCGCCCTGCAGAGCGCACTCGACCAGCTGGAAGAGGCGCAATACCCGGAATTTGCCCGCAACATCCTGACCTCGTCCCGGGCGCAGGATCAACTGGCCGGTTTTTCGCTGAACGATGTAACGGGACTGAACAAAATGATCATCCCCGAATTTCATAACCTGGCCAGCTTCGATGCCGTGGAGCAATTGCATGTCAACGGCGTGCTCAACCTGCTGCTACCCGCCTCGGGCGCACGCAGCGCCTACACCCCACTGAGCGTTGCCCAGATGCTGACCGACGGTGGCATGAGGCAATTGCGCCAACACCTGTCGGGGGCCAATTTCGCTTTTGCCACCGTCACCTTGAGGGACGGCAGCCGCCACGTGTACTTCGCGTTGTCCGGTGGCCGGGCGAAACGGGGGATCGGTCTCCATCCTCCCGCGCCGGGCCAACAGCCGCCCATCGACTACATTGACGCCCGCGCCCGCATGCAGGGACTGGACCCGGATCCACGCTTCACCCACCTCCCCGTCCTGCGCCGCGCCAACTGGCTGATCATCAAGAACCACTGGCGCCATCTGGATTCCGAGCGCCTGATCGCCTCGACGATCAACCAGGACTTGCTCGCCCGCAGTGACGAGATCGCCAGCATCAAGGTCTTCACCCTGATGGATACCTGCCGCTCGTGCGGCGGCTTCGTACTGCCGCGCCTGCGTCTTGACTATCCGAACGCTGATTTCAGCGTCAGTTGGCTGCTGCCATACAGCAACTACTGACGCTCCCCACCACCGCGACAGTGGCCCCGCTGGCCACCGTCACCTGCCCCTGCAACCTTAATCCACAGCCCTGCGCCACCAGGCTATGATGACCGCGCCTTGGTCTTATCGTTTCCGGAATCCTTCATGCTTGAGCAGCGCCCCTCCTCCCTCAGGACCACCGCCCAGGTCGTCGCCATTGTCATCTTCACCTTCATCGGCTACCTGAACATCGGCATCCCGCTGGCTGTACTGCCCAGCTACGTGCACAACGACCTTGGCTTCAGCGCCGTGGTTGCCGGCCTGGTCATCAGCGTGCAGTACCTGGCCACCCTGCTCAGCCGCCCCACTGCGAGCCGCATCATCGACAACCTGGGTAGCAAGCGGGCCGTGATGTGGGGCCTGGCCGGCTGTGGCCTGAGCGGAGTGTTCATGCTGGCCTGCCACTTCCTCACACCCTGGCCCTGGCTGAGCCTTGCCTGCTTGCTGGTCGGACGCCTGGTGCTGGGTAGCGCCGAAAGCCTGGTGGGCTCGGGCTCGATCGGCTGGGGCATCGGCCGGGTCGGCTCGCAGAATACCGCCAAGGTGATTTCCTGGAACGGCATCGCCAGCTATGGCGCCCTGGCGATCGGTGCACCCCTGGGAGTACTGATGGCCAAGAGCCTTGGCCTGTGGAGTATCGGCGCCAGCATCATCCTGCTCGGCGTGCTCGGCCTGCTGCTGGCCTGGCCCAAGCGCGCCGCGCCGGTGGTCGCCGGCGTGCGCCTGCCGTTCATGCGAGTGCTGGGCAAGGTGTTCCCCCATGGTTCGGGGCTGGCCCTGGGTTCGATCGGCTTCGGCACCATCGCCACCTTCATCACGCTGTTCTATGCCAGCCGTGACTGGCCCAACGCCGCGCTGACCCTGAGCCTGTTCGGTGCCAGCTTCATCTGCGCGCGCCTGCTTTTCGGCAACCTTATCAACCGCATCGGCGGCTTCCGCGTGGCGATCGCCTGCCTGTCGATTGAGACCCTGGGGTTGCTGATGCTGTGGCTCGCCTCCAGCGCCGAGATGGCCCTGGCCGGTGCGGCGCTGAGCGGTTTCGGATTCTCACTGGTTTTTCCCGCGTTAGGGGTGGAAGCCGTGAACCAGGTGTCGCCAGCCAACCGCGGCGCGGCGGTGGGGGCCTATTCCCTGTTCATCGACCTGTCGCTGGGGATCACCGGGCCGCTGGTGGGCGCAGTGGCGGCGGGGTTCGGATTTGCCTCGATGTTCCTGTTCGCGGCGGCAGCAGCGGGATGCGGGTTGTTGTTGAGTTGTTATCTGTACCGACAAGCTCGACTGCAACGGGAGCGATAAACCGGGGGCGCTATGCGCCCCCAGCAATTGACTAGCGCTGCGCGTACTGCAACACCACCTCCAATGGATGACGCAACTGCTTCTCGGTCATGCGCTTGACCTGGCTGCGGCACGAGTAGCCGGTCGCCAATGCCTCACCCTGCTTGTCCAGCTTGGTCGCCCAGGACTGCTCGAAGATGGTCTTCGAGGTTTCCTGGTTGCGCGCTTCATGCCCATAGGTACCGGACATGCCGCAGCAACCGGTGACCTCGGTGACCAGCTTCAGCCCCAGGCGGGCGAACACCTGCTCCCACTGCTTGGTACTGGCTGGCACATTGGTTTTCTCGGTGCAGTGGGCCATCAGGCGGAAGCTGTCGCCCTTGGCCGGCGCCTGCTCGGGCAGCACGTTCATCAGCCACTCCTGGGGCAGCAGCACCGACGGGCACTCCACGCCATCGACCTTCTGGTACTCCTGGCGGTAGACCAGGGTCATCGCCGGATCCAGCCCCACCAACGGCACGCCGCAGTCGGCCAGGGCCTTGAGCTGGGTGGCGTTGCGCAACGCCGCCTTCGCGAAGGCACCGAGGAAACCCTGCACGTGCAACGGCTTGCCGTTGGCGCTATAGGGCGCGAGGAACACCTTGTGCCCCAGGCGGTGGGCCAGCTCGATGAACGAGGCCAACAGTGGCGTCTCGAAATAGCGGGTGAAGGCATCCTGCACCAGCACGATGCTGCGCTCGCGCTGGGCCGGGGTCAGCTCACGCAGGGCCGGCACGCTCGCCACCTGGACCCGGCAACGGGTCAGGGTGGCCTGGAAGTTGAAACGGCTGATCAGCGGGCTGTCGACCATGCCGACCTTGTCCGCCAGCAGCCTGCTCACCCACTTCGAGCCCATCACCGCGTTGTACAGGCCCGGCGCATGGGCCAGGTACGGGATGGTGAACTCCAGCGAGCCGATCAGGTAATCGCGCAACGGGCGCTGGTAGCGGCCGTGGTACAGCTCGAGGAAGCGCGAGCGGAAATCCGGCACGTTGACCTTGATCGGGCACTGCCCGGCGCAGGACTTGCACGCCAGGCAGCCGGCCATGGCGTCGTATACCTCGTGGGAGAAGTCTTCCTGTCCCTGCTGGCGCGCACGGCTGTTGCGCAGGCGCGCCGGCAGCCCCATGAACCAGGCCCCCTTGCGTTGGGCGGCGGCGAGCACATCGATGTTCGCCTCGCCCTGCAGACGCAGCCATTCGCGGATCAGCGAAGCACGCCCCTTGGGTGAGTGCTGGCGTTCACGGGTGGCCTTCCACGACGGGCACATGGCGTCGTTGGGGTCGTAGTTGTAGCAGGCGCCGTTGCCGTTGCAGTGCACGGCGCTGCCGAAGCTTTGCCAGACGCGCTCGTCGATACTGCGGTCCAGGTCACCGCGCAGGGTAACGCCATCCACGGGGGTCAGGCCTTCGGCGCTGTCAGGCGGGGTGCAGATCTTGCCTGGGTTGAGCTGGTTGTGCGGGTCGAAGGCGCCCTTGAGACGCTGCAGCGCCGGGTACAGTTCGCCGAAGTATTCCGGTACGTACTCCGAGCGCAGGCCTTTGCCATGCTCGCCCCAGAGCAGGCCGCCATAGCGCTGGGTCAGCGCCGCCACGGCATCGGAGATCGGCTTGACCAGCGCGGCCTGGGCCGGGTCCTTCATGTCCAGCGCCGGACGCACGTGCAGCACGCCGGCATCGACATGGCCAAACATGCCGTAGGCAAGGCCGTAACCGTCAAGCAGCGCGCGGAAGTCGGCGATGTAGTCAGCCAGCTGCTCCGGCGGCACGGCGGTGTCCTCGACGAACGGCTGTGGCCGCACTTCGCCCTCGACGTTGCCCAGCAGCCCCACCGAACGCTTGCGCATGGTGTAGACCCGGGTGACCGCCTCGGCGCCCTCCGCCAGGGTATGCCCCAGGCGCTCGACGCTGGTGTCGCGCTGCAGGTGGGCGACGAACGCCTCGACCCGGGCATTGACCTCGGCCGGCTCGTCGCCACAGAACTCCACCAGGTTGATACCCAGCGTCGGGCGCTCGGCGTCGGCCGGGAAATACTCGGCGACGCTGTGCCAGACGATGTCCTTCATCGCCAGCATCAGCACCTTGGAGTCAACGGTCTCGATCGACAGCGGCTTGTGCGCCATCAGCGCATTGGCGTCGCGCAGGGCGTCCATGAAGCTGGTGTAGCGCACGTTGACCAGCACCGCGTACTTCGGGATCGGCAGCACATTGAGCTTGGCCTCGACCACATAGCCCAGCGAGCCTTCGGCGCCGCACAGCACGCTATTGAGGTTGAAGCGACCCTGCTCGTCGCGCAGGTGCGCCAGGTCGTAGCCGGTCAGGCAGCGGTTGAGCTTGGGGAAGGTGCTTTCGATCAGCCCGGCCTGGGTTTGCTGGATCTCGCGGGCCATGCGGTACACCTCGCCGACCCGGCCGGGCGCGGCGCAGGCCTGCTCCAGCGTCGCGTCGTCGATCGGCAGGCTGTGCAGACGCTCGCCACCGAGCAGCACACTGTGCAGCTCGAGCACGTGGTCGCGGGTCTTGCCATAGGTGCAACTGCCCTGGCCGCTGGCGTCGGTGTTGATCATGCCGCCGACGGTGGCGCGGTTGGAGGTCGACAACTCTGGCGCGAAGAACAGCCCATGGGGCTTGAGCGCGGCGTTGAGCTGGTCCTTGACGACGCCCGCCTGGACCCGCACCCAGCGCTGCTCGACGTTGATCTCGAGAATGCTGTTCATGTGCCGCGACAGGTCGACGACGATGCCGTCGGTCAGCGACTGGCCGTTGGTGCCGGTGCCACCGCCACGCGGGGTCAGCTTGATATCGCGAAAGCGCGGCTCGGCCATGAGCGTGGCGACCCGCGCCACATCGTCGGCATCCAATGGGAACACCGCCGCCTGGGGCAGGCGCTGGTAGATGGAGTTGTCAGTGGCCAGCACGGTGCGGGTGCCGTAGTCGGCACTGATCTGACCACGGAAGCCGCTGCTCTTGAGGGCTTCGAGAAACTCGGGATAGTGGGCGGCGGGCGCACGGGGCGGCAGCTGGGCGATCATCGAAGGATGCCTCTTTGATATCGGGCTAATTCACGGAAATCTTGTCACTCCTGCATGAATGACTCATGGGAGGATTTCGAACAGGCCAATGTTCCTGTAGTTTCGCGCCAGGGGCAAATGGATATTCCTGCCGCTATCAATGAGCTTTATGAATGAATTACCGCCACCTCACGCCGTCCATGTCGCTGCTGCTGGCCTTTGAGGCGGCCGCGCGGCATGAAAGCTATACCCGCGCCGCCGCCGAGCTTTCGCTGACCCAGAGCGCGGTGAGCCGCCAGGTGCAGGCGCTGGAGCAACAGTTGGGGCTCACCCTGTTCCGTCGCGAGGGGCGCCAGGTGCAGCTGACTGATGTCGGCCGCCTGTACCAGCGCGAGCTCAGCGAGGCCCTCGGCCGGATCCGCAGCGCCACCTTGCAGGCCCTGGCCTACCAGTCCGGGGTCGGCACCCTGCGCCTGGCGACCCTGCCGACCTTCGGCTCGAAATGGCTGCTGCCGCGCCTGCATGCGTTCTACAGCGCCCACCCCGGCATGCTGGTGCACATTCATTCCCGTATCGAAGCCATCAACTTCGACACCAGCGAGATCGACGCGGCCATCGGCGTGGCCACCCACGACCTGCCCGGACTGGTCTGCCATCGCCTGCACGCCGAGGAACTGGTGGTGATCCTGCCACCCGAAGCCAAGGTGGACGGGCATTGGAACCCGCAAAGGATGAGCGAGGAGGTACTGCTCAACGTCGCCAACAACCCCCATGCCTGGGGAGAGTGGTTTTCCCACCATGCCCTGCCCCACCGGACGATGCGCCTTGGGCCAAGTTTCGAGCTGACCTCGCATTTGATTCAAGCGGTTCGGGCAGGCATAGGCATTGGCCTGGTGCCCAGAATCCTGGTGCAGGAGGAACTGGCCAGCGGCGAACTTTTCAGCCCGGGCACACCGTTTGCCAGCCAACGCAGCTACTACCTGATCTATCCACCCAGGAATGAGGCATTGCCTTCGTTGCGGGCGTTTCGCGGCTGGTTGCTCGAACAGATCTGAGGCCGGCGCAACAACAAAAAACCCGATGCCCGTTACCCGGCATCGGGTTCTTTGTTGGTGCGCCTCAGTGCTTACTTGGCGATGCTGCCAGCAGCGCCATTGGCCTGGGAGCCACGCTTGCTCTTCAGTTGGTAGGCCACATACATCACCACCAGCCATACCGGCATGGCGTACACCGATACCTGGATGCCCGGGATCTGCAGCATGATGCCGAGGATCAGCACCACGAAGGCCAGCACCAGGTAGTTGCCGTACGGGTACCACAGCGCCTTGAACAGCGGCTTCTGGCCGGTGCGGTCGAGGTGCTGGCGGAACTTCAGGTGCGAGTAGCTGATCATCGCCCAGTTGATCACCAGGGTCGCCACCACCAGCGACATCAGCAGCTCCAGGGCGTTCTGCGGCATCAGGTAGTTGAGCAGCACCGCGATCAGGGTCACGGCCGCCGACACCAGGATCGAACGAACCGGCACGCCGCGACGGTCGACCTTGGCCAGCGCCGCCGGGGCATCGCCCTGCTCGGCCATGCCCAGCAGCATGCGGGCATTGCAGTAGGTGCCGCTGTTGTACACCGACAGCGCCGCGGTCAGGACCACGAAGTTCAGCAGGTGCGCGGCCACGTCGCTACCCAGCAGCGAGAAGACCTGGACGAACGGGCTGCTGCCGTAGCTGCCGCCGGAAGCGTCGATGCTCGCCACCAGGCTGTCCCACGGGGTCAGCGACAGCAGCACCACCAGGGCGCCCACGTAGAAAATCAGGATGCGGTAGATGACCTGGTTGATCGCCTTGGGGATCACGGTCTTCGGCTTGTCGGCCTCGGCTGCGGTGAAGCCGAGCATTTCCAGGCCACCGAAGGAGAACATGATGAAGGCCAGGGCCATCACCAGGCCGCTGACGCCATGCGGGAAGAAGCCGCCATGGACCCACAGGTTGGTCACCGACGCTTCCGGGCCGCCACTGCCACTGGTCAGCAAGTAGGCGCCCAGGCCGATCATGCCGACGATAGCGGCGACCTTGATGATCGCGAACCAGAACTCGGCCTCGCCGAAGAACTTCACGTTCATCAGGTTGATGGCGTTGATCAGCAGGAAGAACGCCGCCGCGGTCACCCAGGTCGGGATCTCCGGCCACCAGTAATGGACGTACTTGCCCACTGCCGACAGCTCCGACATGCCCACCAGGATGTACAGCACCCAGCAGTTCCAGCCCGACAAGAAGCCGGCGAAACCACCCCAGTACTTGTGTGCAAAGTGGCTGAACGAGCCGGCCACCGGCTCTTCGACGATCATCTCGCCGAGCTGGCGCATGATCATGAAGGCGATGAAGCCGCAGATCGCATAGCCGAGGATCATCGACGGACCGGCGGACTTCATCACGCCGGCCGAGCCCAGGAACAACCCGGTGCCGATCGCGCCACCCAGGGCGATCAGTTGGATATGGCGGTTCTTCAAGCCACGCTTGAGCTCGCCAGACTGTGAATTATGTCCACTCATGAACGAAGTCACCTGCTTGTTTTTATCTGTGACGGAATCGGACCCACCGCACTCGTGGCGCAGCGGAATGGGCAAGGTGGTTACCTTGGGTTCTTGGACGGGACTGTCCTGACGGGCGAGGTGCCCGGACGGATCAACCGGGTGTCAGCAAGAGTGCGCGGTACGCAAGGGGGTCACAGGTAAAACGCGGCGCATTGTATACCCCTGCAAACGCGCAGGCGTCAACGCGTTGCATCGTTTCCTGTGGAAAAAACGCAGCGGTCCTGGGGTGAAGGCCTGAAAAGGCGGAGTGATCGGCGTACATGGCGCCTCCATTTTGTTGTTTTCGATGCCTGGCTATCCTGCCTGGCTCTGCACACGGCAATGGCGCTATCTCAGCGTTTGGGCAGAGGTTTGGGAAGGGGGGAAAGGGTGTCGGAAAGGCTCTGGCGCGCAAGTCTTGGAAAGATTTTGTGACGAAGAGCGGTAAATCACTGGCAAGCCGAGGAAAAGGCCTCGAATCGTATAATTTTCTTTACATAGTGGTTTGAAAATTTGCCACTGGCCGGGAAAATTTCTGTCTGTTCAGGTACTTGGGGCCGATTTGCCCCGTGCCATAAACCGCAGCCACAAAAAAGCCAGCCCGAAGGCTGGCTCTTTCGCTACCTGGGTGAATCAGCCACGCGGCTTGCCGCGGCCACGGCCGGCAGGCTTGTCGCCCTCGGGACGGGCCGGACGCTTGCGCATCTCGCTCGGGCGCTCGGCCACCGTGCTGCCACGACCACTCTTGCGCGGCGCAGACTCTTCACGCGGCGCGCGCGCCGGGCGCTCGGCCTTACCTTCGGCAGCCGGACGCAAGGTGCGCACACGCTCGCCACGCCCCAGCGGACGGGTCGACTTGCGCTGCAGACGCTCGAGCTTGTCCTTGGCCTTGAGCTTCATCTCCGGCAGCGCCACTGGCTGCAGGCCGACTTCGGCGGCCAGGATGTCGATCTCGCCCTGGCTCATTTCGCGCCAGCGGCCCATCGGCAGGTCGGAGTTGAGGAACACCGGGCCGAAACGCACACGCTTCAGGCGGCTGACCACCACGCCCTGTGATTCCCACAGGCGGCGCACTTCACGGTTGCGGCCTTCCATCACCACGCAGTGGTACCAGTGGTTGAAGCCTTCGCCGCCCGGTGCCTTCTGGATGTCAGTGAACTTGGCCGGACCGTCCTCGAGCACCACGCCGGCCTTGAGGCGATCGATCATGTCGTCGTCGACCTCACCGCGCACACGCACGGCGTACTCGCGGTCCATTTCATAGGACGGGTGCATCAGGCGGTTGGCCAGCTCGCCGTCGGTGGTGAACAGCAGCAGGCCGGTGGTGTTGATGTCCAAACGGCCGATATTGATCCAGCGGCCCTCTTTCGGGCGCGGCAGGCGGTCGAACACGGTCGGGCGGCCTTCCGGGTCGTCACGGGTGCAGATTTCGCCGTCGGGCTTGTTGTACATGATCACGCGGCGGGTCGCCTCGGCGGCCTCGACACGCTTGATCAGCTTGCCGTCTACGGTGATGGCGTCGTGCAGGTCGACGCGCAGGCCCAGGGTGGCCTCGACGCCGTTGACCTTGATACGGCCCTGGCCGATCCAGGCCTCGACGTCACGACGCGAGCCGACGCCGATGCGCGCCAGCACTTTCTGCAGCTTTTCGCCGGACGGCGGGGTAGGTTGTTGGTCTTGCAGGTCTTTGTCACTCATCTGGGCACCTCCCGGTGTAGTAGTGAAAGCGGGCGCGCATCATACGCGGTTCGGCGGGGGAACGCACTGGAGGGTAGAAGGTTTTTGATGATAGCTCTGTAGGTTCCGCCCAAAGGTATGCGTTGGCGATGCCAGCCTCATCGCGGGGCAAGCCCGCTCCCACAAAGCCGGCAGTCAGGCCTTTGGTTCATCCTCGGGCTCGATGGACGCCTCATCGCGCAAATCATCGAAATCGGTCTTGAGCCCCTCTTCCATCGCATCCAGCTCAACCAGCAGCGAGCGAAAACTGGTCTCCTCCTTGGACTCCACCTCTTCGCCCTCCTCGTCCAGGCTGGCATCGGCCATGGCTTGCAGATGCGCTGGCACCGGCGCCTCGTCCGGATCGAGCATCGGTTCAGGCTCCAACTCGCGCAACTCGGCCAATGCCGGCAGCTCGTCGAGGCTCTTGAGGTTGAAGTGATCGAGAAACACCTTGGTGGTGGCGAACATCGCCGGCCGGCCAGGCACCTCGCGGTAGCCGACGATACGGATCCACTCGCGCTCCATCAGGGTCTTGATGATGTTGCTGTTGACCGCCACGCCGCGCACGTCCTCGATCTCGCCACGGGTGATGGGCTGGCGATAGGCGATCAGCGCCATGGTTTCCAGCAGCGCGCGGGAATAGCGCTGCGGGCGCTCCTCCCACAGGCGACCGACCCAGGGCGCATAGTCTTCGCGAATCTGCAGGCGATAGCCGCTGGCCACCTCCTTGAGCTCGAAGGCACGGCCGCTGCAGGACTTGCCCAGCACCTCCAGGGCCTTCTTGAAAACAGCGGGGGCCGGGCGCTCGGCCTCCTCGAACAACTCGTGAAGGCGTTCGAGGGATTGCGGCTTGCCCGAGGCAAGCAGGAAGGCCTCGATCAGCGACGCCAGTTCGCGGGGTTCGTTCAGGTTCATCGGTAGTCGTCAGGTCACTCTGCCCGGGCACGGACGTGGATCGGGGCGAAAGGCTCATTTTGCACGAGTTCGATCAGCGATTCCTTCACCAGTTCGAGAATCGCCATGAAGGTCACCACCACGCCGAGCTTGCCCTCCTCGCGGGTGAACAGTTCGACGAAAGGCACGAAGCCACCGCCCTTGAGGCGTTCGAGCACCTCGCTCATGCGCTCGCGGGTCGACAAGGTCTCGCGGGTGATCTGGTGGCTCTCGAACAGGTCGTTGCGGCGCATGACCTCGGCCATGGACAGCAGGATCTCCTCCAGCGCCACCTCCGGCAGCAGCTTGCGCACCTTGGCCTGGGGCGCCTCGAGGCGCGGCACGACGACGTCGCGGCCAACCCGCGGCAGTTCATCGATGCCTTCGGCGGCAGCCTTGAAGCGCTCGTACTCCTGCAGGCGGCGGATCAGTTCGGCGCGCGGGTCGCCTTCCTCTTCCTCGATCTCGCTGGAGCGCGGCAGCAACATGCGCGACTTGATCTCGGCGAGCATGGCGGCCATCACCAGGTACTCGGCGGCCAGCTCCAGGCGCACGCTCTTCATCAGTTCGACATAGCCCATGTACTGGCGAGTGATCTCGGCCACCGGGATGTCGAGGATGTCGATGTTCTGCTTGCGGATCAGGTACAGCAGCAGATCCAGCGGGCCTTCGAAGGCCTCAAGGATCACTTCCAGCGCGTCCGGCGGGATGTACAGATCCACCGGCAGCTCGGTCAGGGCTTCGCCGTAGACCAGGGCCAATTGCAACTGCTGCGGCGCTTCAGCCTCCAGGGCCGGCGCCTCGGGCGCTTCCAGCTGGCTCACACGTTGACCAGGAACGGCGTGGGGTCGCCGCAGCCTTCACGGATCAGCTCCGGCTCGTCACCGGACAGGTCGATGACGGTCGAAGCCTTCAGGTCGCCGAAGCCACCGTCGATGATCAGGTCGACATGGTGCTCCAGGCGCTGGCGGATCTCGTAGGGATCGGTCATCGGCTCATCGTCACCCGGCAGGATGAGGCTGACGCTCATCAGCGGCTCGCCAAGCTCTTCGAGCAGGGCCAGGACGATGGGGTTGGACGGCACGCGCAAGCCGATGGTACGGCGCTTGTCGTGCAACAACAGGCGCGGCACTTCACGGGTGGCGTTGAGGATGAAGGTATAGGGCCCCGGAATGTGCGCCTTGAGCAGGCGGAACGTCGCCGTGTCGATCTTGGCGAAAGTGCCCATCTCGGACAGGTCGCAGCACAGCAGGGTGAAGTTGTGGTTCTTGTCCAACTGGCGCAGGCGGCGCACCCGCTCGATGGCGCCTTTGTCGCCGATCTGGCAGCCCATCGCATAGGCCGAGTCGGTCGGGTAGACCACGACCCCACCCTTGCGGATGATCTCGACCGCCTGCTTGATCAGGCGCGCCTGCGGATTTTCCGCATGGATCTGGAAAAATTGGCTCACGTAGTCGTCCTGTTCATACCGCCATAGGCTGTTCATGTCGGAATCGGCGCCACAGGGGTGGCAGGTCCTCGGGCAATGGCCGGTAGGCACCGATCTCGCCCCAGGTGCCAGGGCCGTGGAAGTCACTGCCGGCGCTTGCCAGCAAGCCGAACTCACGGGTAAGGATCGACATGGTCCCCACCTGCTCGGGCGGCATCATCCCATTGACCACCTCCAGCGCCTGCCCTCCTGCCTGAATATAGTCGGCAATCAGCCGTCTGCGCTTGCTGCGGGTCAGTTCGTAGTGCATGGGATGGGCCAGGCTCACCCAGGCATTGGACTGGCGCAACGTGGCGACAGTTTCCTCCAGCGTCGGCCAGTGCAGCTTGACGTCCCCCAACTTGCCGGCGCCCAGCCACTTGCGAAAGGCCTCGCCACGGTCCTTGACGAAACCTGCGCGCACCAGGAATTCGGCGAAGTGCGGGCGCGCCGGAGCGTTGCCGCTGTCACCCAGCTCCTGCTGCACGGCGCGCGCGCCGTCCAGCGCGCCGGGCATGCCCTTGGCCGCCAGCTTGCGGTCGATTTCCTCGGCGCGCAGCCAGCGGCCACGGTGCAGGTTGTCGATGGCCTCGAGCAAGGGCGCGGCACCGAGCGGAAAATCGTAACCCAGCACATGGATGGTGGCGCCGCCCCAGGTGCACGACAACTCCACCCCACTGATCCACTGCATGCCGTTGTCCAGGCAGGCCTGGCGGGCCTCGGGCAGGCCTTCGAGGGTGTCGTGGTCGGTGAGAGACAGCATCCGCACCCCGTGCTCATGGGCCCGGGCGACCAGTGCCGTGGGCGACATGGCGCCGTCGGAGGCCGTGCTGTGACAGTGCAGATCAACATTCATGGAGGAGCGCTTTCGCAGGAATCGATGTTTGTTATTATGCCGTCACATCCCGCTTCTGGCTGCCACTGTGAAACAATTCATCGATTTCATCCCGCTGCTGCTGTTCTTCATTGTCTACAAACTGGACCCGCGCCCGGTCGAATTCGCCGGCCACGGCTTCGAGTTTGGCGGGATCTACAGCGCCACCGCCATGCTGATCGCCAGCTCCGTGGTGGTCTACGGCGCGCTGTTCCTGCGCCACGGCAAGCTGGAAAAGGGCCAGTTGCTGACCCTGGTCGCCTGCCTGGTGTTCGGCGGCCTGACCCTGGCCTTCCACAGCGAGACCTTCCTCAAATGGAAGGCGCCGGTGGTCAACTGGCTGTTCGCCCTGGCCTTCGCCGGCAGCCACTTCATCGGTGACCGGGTGCTGATCAAGCGCATCATGGGCCACGCCCTGACACTCCCTGAAACAGTCTGGACCCGCCTGAACCTGGCGTGGATCGGCTTCTTCCTGGTGTGCGGCGCCGCCAACCTGTTCGTCGCCTTCACCTTCCAGGACATCTGGGTCGACTTCAAGGTGTTCGGCAGCCTGGGCATGACCGTGCTGTTCCTGGTGGCCCAGGGTGTCTACCTGTCGCGTCACCTGCACGATACCGACCCTTCCACCTCCAAACCCAAGGACTGACATGCTCTACGCCATCATCGCCAGCGACGTCGAAAACTCCCTGGAAAAACGCCTGGCCGCACGCCCCGCCCATATTGAGCGCCTGCAACAGCTCAAGGCCGAGGGCCGTGTGGTGCTTGCCGGCCCGCACCCTGCCATCGACAGCAACGACCCGGGAGCCGCCGGTTTCAGCGGCAGCCTGATCGTCGCCGAGTTCGATTCGCTGGCGTCGGCCCAGGCCTGGGCCGACGCCGACCCGTACATCGCCGCGGGCGTCTACGACAAGGTCGTGGTCAAGCCATTCAAGCAAGTCCTGCCATAAACGGGCTGTTGAGCACAGGCCTTGTGGTAGCAGGCCAAGGCCGCGCCGACAAAGCCTGCTTCTTGCCACACCCCGCGCTGCGCTATTCATAAATTCCGACAACCGGCCGACAACCTCCTGAATCGATACGAATCAGGAGTTCCAATGCGTCAAGGTCCGATGTCCCTGCTGCTTTGCCTGTTGCTGTCGTCCCCTTTCGCCGCGGCCGAACAGCCGCTGTCGCTGGAAGCCGGGGCGCGGATCACCGAGCTGCAGCAGCGCCTGGAAGAAAGCGAGAAACAGCGCGACGCGCTGACCCTGCAACTGCAGAACCAGGACAACGAGCGCGAAAGCGCCCAACTCTCGCGCCTGCGCCAGGACAACCAGCGTCTGAAGCTGGCGGTCAAGGAGCTGCAGGCCGCCAGCAGCGCGCCCCAGCGCCTGCTCACCGACCAGCAGCAGTGGTTCCTGATCGGTTCGGTCGTTGCACTGTTGTCGGCAGTCTGCGGTATCTTAGCCAGCGGCGGACACAGAAGACGCCGGCAATGGTTGAATTGAGTGAGACATGAGCGAGCTGTTACTGATTGATGATGACCAGGAACTGTGCGAGCTGCTCGGCAGCTGGCTGACCCAGGAAGGGTTTGCGGTGCGCGCCTGCCACGATGGCCAGAGTGCGCGCCAGGCCTTGGCCACCCACGCCCCGGCGGCGGTGGTGCTGGATGTCATGCTGCCCGATGGCAGCGGCCTGGAACTGCTCAAACAGTTGCGCAGCGAGCACACCGACCTGCCGGTGCTGATGCTCTCGGCCCGGGGCGAGCCGCTGGACCGCATCCTCGGCCTGGAGCTGGGCGCCGACGACTACCTGGCCAAGCCCTGCGACCCCCGCGAGCTCACCGCCCGCCTGCGCGCCGTGCTGCGCCGCAGCCACCCCAGCGCGCCCAGCAGCCAGGTCGAGATCGGCGACCTGACCTTCAGCCCGGTGCGTGGCGTGGTCAGCATCGACGAGCGCGAGATGACCCTTACGCTGTCCGAGAGCCGCATCCTCGAGGCGCTGCTGCGCCAGCCCGGCGAGCCGCTGGACAAGCAGGAACTGGCGCAGATCGGCCTGGGTCGCAAGCTCACGCTTTATGACCGCAGCCTGGACATGCACGTCAGCAACCTGCGCAAGAAGATCGGCCCGCACCCGGATGGCCGCCCGCGCATCGTTGCCCTGCGCAGCCGCGGCTACTACTACAGCTTGTAGGCGTTGGGGGGCCGCTTCGCGCCCCCGCTCATCTTTACCCAGCCTTTACCCTCGCCTGACCGCCCTTGACCTTGATCTCCCTAGACTGGGCTCATCCGGTAACCGCCGGCCCCTGAAAGGAGAGACACCATGCGCAAGACCCTGATCGCCCTGATGTTCGCCGCCGCCCTGCCGACCGTGGCCATGGCCATGCCTGACGGCGGCCCGCGCCACGACGGCCCCCATCATCGCGGTGACGCGCCTTTCGCCCAGCTGGACCTGAGCCGCGACCAGCGCCAGCAGATCGGCAAGCTGACGGGCGAGCAGATGCAGCAGCGCCGCGACATCACCGAGCGCTACATGGCCAAGCTGCCGGCCGCCGAGCAGAAAGCGATGAAGGACGAACTCAAGGCCAGCCACGACAAGACCGACGGCCAGATTCGCGCCCTGCTCAAGCCCGAGCAGCAGAAGAAGTTCGACGAATTGCAGAAGGAACGCACAGCGCGCAAGGCCGAATGGAAGGAGTTCCAGGCCTGGAAGGCTGAAAAAGCCGGCAAGGCCCAGTAAGCTGTCAGCCCGATGCCCGGCCCGCGCCCCCGCGGGCCGGGCTTTCGCCCTTTCTCGGAGGTGCTCGTCTTGCGTTCACTGTTCTGGCGCATCCTGGCCAGCTTCTGGCTGGCCATCGCCCTGGTCGCCGGGCTGTCGATCCTGCTCGGGCACATGCTCAACCAGGACACCTGGATCCTCAGCCGCCATCCGGGCCTGAACAACTTGGCCAGTCACTGGGCCCAACACTATGAACAGGACGGCCTGGAGTCGTCACAGCGCTTCCTGGAGCGACGCAAGCAGCGCTACAAGATCGACGTGCAGGTGCTCGACGACAGCGGCGATGCCGTGGTGCCCGGTACCTTCCCGCGCCGCGCCGCCGCCTTCGAGGCGCGCCAGCACAACGACGAGCGCCGCCTGCCCTGGCGCCGCCTGACCGAGGAATACACCAGCCCCACCAGCGGCGAGACCTATCTGCTGATCTACCGCATTCCCCACCCCGAACTGGCCGCCTGGCACCGCGAGAGCCTGATCTGGCCGCTCAGCGCCCTGGGGATCGCCCTGGTGGTACTGACCCTGTTCAGCCTGCTGGTCACCCTGTCGATCACCCGACCGCTCAGCCGCCTGCGCGGCGCGGTGCACGACCTTGGACAGACCAGTTACCAGCAGAACAGCCTGGCGCGGCTGGCAGTGCGCCGCGACGAGTTCGGCGTGCTGGCCAACGATTTCAACAAGATGGGCGCGCGCCTGCAGAGCCTGATCGGCAGCCAGCGCCAGCTGCTGCGCGATGTATCCCACGAATTGCGCTCGCCGCTGGCGCGGCTGCGCATCGCCCTGGCCCTGGCCGAACGCGCCGAACCGCAGCAGCGCCAGGCCCTGTGGCCGCGGCTGACCCGCGAGTGCGATCGTCTGGAAGACCTGATCAGCGAGATCCTGGTGCTGGCCCGGGTCGATGCCGACCAGGCCCATGCCGAGCCCGTTGACCTCAATGCCTTGCTGGGCGGCGTGCGCAAGGACGCCCAACTGTCAGCGCCGGAACAGGACGTGCGACTGGAGGCGCAGGCAGGCCTGACCTTGCACGGCTGGCCGACCTTGATCGAACGGGCGGTGGACAATTTATTGCGCAATGCCCTGCGCTTCAATCCGGCCGGGCAGCCGATCGAGGTGCATGCCCGCCGCGAACAGGATCGCATCGTGCTGAGCGTGCGCGATCATGGGCCGGGGGTGGCGGCAGAGCACCTGGCGCAGTTGGGCGAGCCGTTCTTCCGGGCGCCGGGGCAGGAGGCGCCGGGGCATGGCCTGGGGCTGGCGATTGCGCGCAAGGCGGCTGAGCGCCATGGCGGAAGCCTGGTGCTGGGCAATCATCCGCAGGGTGGGTTCATTGCGACGCTGGCGCTTCCCTGCAACCTCAGTGCTGGCTGACAAATCGCGGGGCCGCAGAGCGGCCCCAATGCTCACTCGCCCCAGGCGCTGACGTACCGCGCCGTCTCCAGGACCGGCGCCGTGCGCGGCTCGCCCATCGGCGTGCCGACATACAGGTAGCCGACCACCTCTTCACTCGCCTCAAGGCCCAAGCCCTCGTGCACATGGGCGTCGTACGCCATGTCGCCGGTGCGCCACACGGCGCCGATACCCTGGGCGTGGGCGGAAACGAGGATGCCGTGGGCGGCGCAGCCGGCGGCCAGGCGCTGCTCGATCTTCGGCACCTTGAAATGATCCTGCAAGCGGGCGATCACCACGATCAGCAACGGCGCCCGCAGCGGCATCGCCCGGGCCTTGTCCAGCGCGGCCGGAGTGGCATCGCCCTTGGCCTGCACCGCCTCGGCGAACAGCTCGCCGAGCTTCTCGCGGCCCTGCCCCTCGATAGTCAGGAAGCGCCAGGGACGTAACTGGCCATGGTCCGGCGCACGTAGCGCGGCCTGGAACAGGGCCTCGCGCTGGGCGGCATTGGGCGCCGGTTCAGTCAGGCGTGGCACGGAAACACGGTTGAGCAATGCGTCGAGAGCCTCCACGGGCTACCCTCCTGGCAGATTGGAAGTGCGGCCATTCTGCACCATAGCGCCGCCCTTGTGGGAGCGGGATTGCCCTGTCGCAGGAGCAGCAGCGCTTCCACGACACGCTCAATCGTACGTTTACATCACCTCCCCCACAGGTAGAATGACGCCCTTTCCGTAGCGAGTCAGAGCAGATCACATGGCGTTGCCGACCTTAAGGATCATTGGTTTCATCATCGGCATCTTCCTGATCACCCTGGCAGTGAGCATGGTGGTGCCCATGGCGACCCTGGTGGTCTTCGAGCGCACCGGCGACATGCCGTCGTTCCTCTGGTCGAGCCTGATCACCTTCCTCGCCGGGCTCGGCCTGGTCATCCCCGGCCGCCCCGAGCACGTGCACCTGCGTCCCCGCGACATGTACCTGCTGACCGTCAGCAGCTGGCTGGTGGTCTGCGTGTTCGCCGCCCTGCCGTTCCTGCTGACGCAACACATCAGCTACACCGACGCCTTCTTCGAAAGCATGTCTGGCATCACCGCCACCGGCGCCACCGTGCTCAGCGGCCTGGACACCATGTCGCCGGGTATCCTGATGTGGCGCTCGATGCTGCACTGGCTGGGCGGCATCGGCTTCATCGGCATGGCGGTGGCGATCCTGCCGCTGCTGCGCATCGGTGGCATGCGCCTGTTCCAGACCGAGTCCTCGGACCGTTCGGAAAAGGTCATGCCGCGCTCGCACATGGTCGCCAAGTCGATCGTCGCGGTGTATGTCGGCATCACCGTGCTCGGCAGCCTGGCGTTCTGGTGGGCGGGGATGAGCCCATTCGACGCGATCAACCACGCCATGTCGGCGATCTCCACCGGCGGGTTCTCCACCTCCGACCAGTCCCTGGCCAAATGGGACATCCCTGCGGTGCACTGGGTCGCGGTGGTGGTGATGATTCTCGGCAGCGTGCCGTTCACCCTGTACGTGGCCACCCTGCGCGGCCACCGCAAGGCACTGATCAAGGACCAGCAGGTGCAGGGCCTGCTGGCCATGCTGGTGGCCACCTGGCTGGTGCTCGGCACCTGGTACTGGGCCACCACCGACCTGCACTGGCTCGACGCCCTGCGTCACGTGGCGCTGAACGTCACCTCGGTGGTCACCACCACCGGCTTCGCCCTGGGCGACTACAGCATGTGGGGCAACTTCTCGCTGATGCTGTTCTTCTACCTGGGCTTCGTCGGCGGTTGCTCGGGCTCCACCGCCGGCGGCATCAAGATCTTCCGCTTCCAGGTCGCCTACATCCTGCTCAAGGCCAACCTCAACCAGCTGATCCACCCGCGGGCGGTGATCAAGCAGAAGTACAATGGCCATCGCCTCGACGAAGAGATCGTGCGTTCGATCCTGACCTTCTCGTTCTTCTTCGCCATCACCATCTGCATCATCGCCCTGCTGCTGTCACTGCTGGGCGTGGACTGGATGACCGCGCTGACCGGCGCCGCCGGCACGGTGTCGGGTGTAGGCCCCGGGTTGGGCGAGGTGATCGGCCCGGCCGGCAACTACGCCAGCCTGCCGGACGCGGCCAAGTGGATCCTCTCCGGCGGCATGCTGCTGGGCCGCCTGGAGATCATCACGGTGCTGGTGTTGTGCATGCCGGCGTTCTGGCGTCACTGACCGACAACCGCGTGCGGTACTCGCTCGGGGTGGTGTCGAACCAGCGGCGGAACGCCCGGTAGAAGTTGCTCGGATCGGCGAAACCCAGCAGGTAGGCGGTCTCCAGCAAGGTGGTGCCGGGCTGGGCCAGGTACTGCTCGGCCAGTTCGCGGCGGGTGTCGTCGAGCAGGGTCTGGAAGCTGGTGCCCTCGTCCTGCAGACGTCTTTGCAAGGTGCGCTGCGACAGGTGCAGGGCCTGGGCCACGGTCTCGCGCTTGGGCTCGCCCTGGGGCAGGATGCGGCACAGCACCTGGCGCACGCGGTGGGTCACGCGGCTTTCCGAGAAGCGCGCCAGGTATTCCCCGGCAAAGCGATCATGCAGCACCGCCATCGCCTCGTTGGCGGTCGGCAGCGGCGCCTCCATGTCGGCACGCTCGAGCACCAGCGCGTCATGGGGCGCGCCAAACACCAGCGGTGCATGGAACGCCACCTTGTACGGCTCGACATTCTTCGGCTGGCCGCCCTGGATCAGTACCCGCCGCGGCTGGATCGGCCGCCCGCTGAGCCAGGTGCACAGGGCCAGGGCACAGGCCAGGGAGGCCTCGGCGCTGTGCCGGGTCGGTGGCAGGTGATCGCCATGCACGGTCAGCACCAGGGCGTAGCCGTCCGGCTCGAGGCGAAAGCTCAGGTCCGAGCTCTCGGCGATGATCCGCTGGTAGCGCACCAGGCGCTCGAAACCCTCGGCCAGGGTGCGGCTGGACATCAGCGCATAACCCACCACATGGAACGAGGCCGGTCGCACCACCCGGGCCATGTTCAGGCCGATGGCCTCATTGCCCGACAACTCGACCGCCAACTGCCACAGCCGGGTCATCGAATCCTGGGTGAATCGCGCATCGGGGTCGTCGAGGGCGGAAAAGTCGAGCCCTAGTTGCTTGAACATGGCCGGACAATCGAGCCCTTCCAGCTCGAGTGCCTTGACGATCCCTGATGCCCAGCTGGCTGACGTGGTTCTCTCACTCATGACAGGCTCTTGTGCTGACCGCTCCTGCGGTGAACCGAAAGGATACTCAATTGGCGCCTATTGTCACTGGCCACTGCCCCCAATGACTCTAGACTCGATTCAGGCTCCACGCCGTGTATCCTGTAAGCACGACCCGCAGATCCGGAAACCCGCCATGACCCGCACAGCGCAGTTCCGCAGTTTTGCCGAGTTCTATCCCTACTACCTGGGCGAGCACAGCAACGCCACCTGCCGTCGCCTGCACTTCGTCGGCACCAGCCTGGTGATCGCCCTGCTCGCCTACAGCATCGGCAGCGGCCAGTGGCTGTTGCTGCTGACCGTGCCGCTGGCCGGCTACGGCTTCGCCTGGGCCGGGCATTTCTTCTTCGAGAAGAACCGGCCGGCCACCTTCACCCATCCCTGGTATAGCCTGGTCGGCGACTTCGCCATGTTCCGCGACATCCTGCTGGGCCGGCTCAGCCTCTGAATCGGCCCGCAAGGCCAGGTTCGCGTCCCGGCCGGCCACTGCCAAAGCCCGCGCCCTGGCCAACACTGCCAGGCATGCCCCCGACACGAGTGGCCCGCGGCGATGAACAAGCAAGCGAATTTCAGCCACATGCGCGACGGCACCGCCCAGGACTGGGCAATCATTGCCGACGACTTTCGCGCCTATGCCCAGCAGTTGCCCCAGCGCATCCTCGCCCACCTGCGCCTGCTCGATGGCGACTTCGGCGGTTTTCCCATCGATCGCCTGAGCCACTCGCTGCAGACCGCCACCCGCGCCTACCGTGACGGCCGCGACGAGGAGTACGTGGTCTGCGCCCTGCTGCATGACATTGGCGACACCCTCGGCAGCTACAATCACCCGGATATCGCCGCAGCGATCCTCAAGCCCTTTGTCAGCGCCGAGAACCTGTGGATGGTCGAGAAGCACGGGATCTTCCAGGGCTACTATTTCTTTCACCACCTAGGCATGGATCGCCACCTGCGCGAGCAGTTCAGCGATCACCCGCAATACCAACGGACCATCGAGTTCTGCGCGCGCTACGACGCGGCGGCATTCGACCCCGAGTACCCGAGCCTGCCGCTGTCGTTCTTCGAGCCGATGATGGAGCGGCTGTTCGCCCGGCCCAGGCAGTCGATCTACAAGACAGCCCTGAAAGCGTCGGCCTGACCGGCAGGGACGGCGATCAAGCCGGTTCACCAAGCTCCGCCAGGCGCGACGCGGCTTCCCGCGCCTGCGCCTCGGCGAACCGGTACAGCTCGATCCGCCCGTCCCAGTGCTCGATCAGCGCCGTGCACGACTCCACCCAATCACCGCAGTTGAGGTACTCCACCTCGCCCACCCGACGAATCTCGGCATGGTGGATATGCCCGCACACCACGCCCTGGAAGCCACGCCGGGTGCACTCGTGGGCGATGGCGTCTTCAAAATCGCTGATGAAGTTCACCGCCCCCTTGACCTTGTGCTTGAGGTACGCCGACAACGACCAATAACCGTAGCCATAACGGGCGCGCCAGTGGTTGAGCCAGCGGTTGAGCACCAGGGTGAATTCGTAGGCCCGGTCGCCGAGAAACGCCAGCCAGCGGTGGTAGCGGGTGATCACGTCGAACTGGTCGCCGTGGATCACCAACAGCCGCCGGCCATCGACGGTGAGGTGCTCGGCTTCGTCCACCAGCTGGATATTGCCCAGGATCAGTTTCGAGTAGCGGCGCAGGAACTCGTCATGGTTACCGGTGACGTAGATCACTTCGGTACCGCGCTTGCTCAGGGTCAGCAGGCGGCGGATGACGTTGGTGTGAGCCTGGGGCCAGTAGATGCCGCCGCGCAGTTTCCAGCCGTCGATGATATCGCCGACCAGGTAGATGCGCTCGGCCTGGTAGCCCTTGAGAAAATGCGCGAGGTGTTCGGCCTGGCAATCCCGGGTGCCCAGGTGCACATCGGAAATCCACAGGGTGCGGACACGCAGCTTGCGTGACGGGCGAAGGGGTTCGGCGTGGGTCATGGGCAGGCTCCGGCGCTGTTTGCTGGAGACTGGCAGGCACCGGTGACAGATTGGTGGCAGGTGCATGACCATCCTGCGTCCGCCTTGAGGTGTACACTCTTCACCTGCTTCGTGAGGACTCACCATGACCGCCGCCCCCCTGCTTTCGCTGCGCCATTATCGCCACGACCTGATCGCCCACAGCCACGACCACTCGCAACTGGTGTTCGGCCTGGGCGGACGCCTGGATTTCGAGGTGGATGGCCGCGGCGGCAGGGTCGGTCGCCAGGACCTGATGGTGGTGCCTGCCGGTGCCCACCACACCTGCGGCAGCCCCGAGGGTAGCCACTGCCTGGTGCTGGACGTGCCAGGCGGGCACTGGCTTGGCGAGCACCTGGGCGAGCACGCCGACAACAGCCGCCGCCTGCTCGACCGCCCCGGCCCCCTGGGCCTGGACAGCCGCCAGCAGCAGTTGGTGGACTGGCTGGCGGCAAGCCCGGTGGACGACCCGCTGATTGCCCGCCAAGGCGCGGTGCTGTTGCTGGCCAGCCTCAACCCGCAGGTCGGTGCCCCGGTACTGGCCAGCAGGCGCCTGCCCTATGCCGCCTTCGACCGGCATATCGAGCAGCACGCCGCCTATCCATTGCAGGTCGCCGATCTGGCGCGGCTGGCCGGGCTTTCCAGCGCGCGACTGCATGCGCGTTTTGCCAGCGAGCGCGGTATGACGCCGATGGACTATATCCGTGAGCGGCGGTTGGCGATGGCCCGGCGACTGTTGCGTGAAACGCTGTTGCCGGTGGGTGAGGTCGCGGCGCGGGTGGGGTATGGCTCGCAGAGTGCCTTCAGCGCGGCGGTGATGCGGGCGTTCGGCTGCACGCCGCTGGCGTTGCGGCGCGAGTCTGGCGACAACGGGCGCGAGGTGGGCGACAGACACAGCTAGACCGGGCTCTTACACTGAGCGCCAGGATCTTCTCTCCCTGCGAATGCAAAGGACCACCATGAACCACCGCACCGCCCTCGGCGCCCTGCATATCGGCGCGCTGTTCTTCGGCCTGACCGGCGTCTTCGGCAAGCTGGCCGCCAGCGCCAGCCCCTCGATCATCGTCTTCGGCCGCGCCCTGTTCGCGGTGCTGGCCCTGACCCTGTTCGCCGGCCTGGCGCGCCAGGCCTGGCAGCCGCTGCGCGGCCAGGACCTGCGCCGCCTGCTGCTGGGCGGCGCGCTGCTGGCCGGGCACTGGGTGAGCTTCTTCATCGCGGTCAAGGTCGGCGGCGTGGCCATCGCCACTCTCGGTTTCGCCAGCTTCCCGGCCTTCACCGTGATCCTCGAGGGCCTGCTGTTCCGTGAACGCATCCGCCGCAACGAAGCGCTGCTGGTGCTGCTGGTGAGCATTGGCCTGGTGCTGGTCACCCCGGCCTTCGACCTGGCCAGCGAAGCCACCGGCGGGCTGCTCTGGGCGCTGCTCTCGGGCCTGCTGTTCTCGCTGCTGTCGCTGACCAACCGCGCCGGTTCCGGGCGCCTGCCCGCCGTGCAGGCAGCGCTGTGGCAGAACCTGGTGGTGAGCCTGTGCCTGCTGCCGTTCGCCGCGCCCGGCCTGGACGCGGTGACGCCGCTGGACTGGCTGTGGATCGCCCTGCTCGGCGTTTTCTGCACCGGCGTCGCCCACAGCCTGTTCGTCGCCAGCTTGGCGGTGATCAAGGCGCGCACAGCCGCGGTAGTGTTCGGCATGGAGCCGGTGTACGGCATCGCCGTGGCCTGGGTGGTGTTCGCCGAACAGCCGACCCTGCGCATGCTCGCCGGCGGCGCCTTGATCATCTTCGCCATCGTGCTGTCCAGCCGCCTGGCCGCCGAGCAACCCGCCCGCCAGCCACAGCCCGAAAGCGCCTGATCAGCGATCGTTGTGGCCCAGGTCGCGCTGCGGATCGATCTGGTCGCGCACCCGCTGCTTGAGCACCTTGGCCTCGGGGAAGCCGCCGTCGGCCTTGCGTTCCCAGATCTGCACGCCGTCGCAGGTGATGCGGAACACCCCGCCGGTTCCAGGCTCCAGCGCCACCCGGCCGAGGTCGTCGGCAAAGGTGCTGAGCAGTTCCTGGGCCAGCCAGGCGGCGCGCAGCAGCCACTGGCACTGGGTGCAATAGGTAATGACGATTTGTGGCTTGCTGTCTGCCATGTAGGGAAACTCAGTAGGAAGGGCCGCTTATACTAGCGGTCTTTATCCTCTGGTTTGAGACTCACGATGCGCCGCCTGCTGTACTGCCTCCTGCTGATGCTCACCTCCTTCGCTGTGCTTGCCGCCGAGACGGCACGGCCGAAGATCGGCCTGGTACTGTCGGGCGGCGCCGCCCGCGGCCTGGCCCATATCGGCGTGCTCAAGGCCCTGGAGGAACAGGGCGTGCGCATCGACGCCATCGCCGGCACCAGCATGGGCGCGGTGGTCGGCGGGTTGTACGCCTCGGGCTACAGCATCGCCGAGCTGGAAAACCTGGCCACCACGCTGGACTGGCAGCAGGCGCTGTCCGATGCGCCGCCGCGCAAGGATGTGCCGTTCCGACGCAAGCAGGACGACCGCGACTTCCTGGTCAAGCAGAAGCTGAGCTTTCGCGACGATGGCAGCCTGGGCCTGCCGCTGGGGGTGATCCAGGGCCAGAACCTGGCCCTGCTGCTGGAAAGCAAGCTGGCCCACACCGCCGACATTCGCGACTTCGACAAGCTGCCAATCCCCTTCCGCGCCGTGGCCACCGACATCACCAGCGGCGAGAAGGTGATCTTCCGCCGCGGCCACCTGCCCCAGGTGATCCGTGCCAGCATGTCGATCCCGGCGGTGTTCGCCCCGGTGGAGTTGGACGGCCGGCTGCTGGTGGATGGCGGCATGACCGACAACATCCCGGTGGATGTGGTGCGCGAAATGGGCGTGGACCTGGCCATCGTCGTCGACATCGGCACCCCGCTGCGCAACCGCAAGCAACTGGCCACGGTGGTGGACGTGCTCAACCAGTCGATCACCCTGATGACCCGGCGCAACTCCGAGGAACAACTGGCCAGCCTGCGCCGCGAAGACATCCTGGTACAGCCACCGCTGTCGGCCTTCGGCGTTACCGATTTCGGCCGCGCCCGGGACATGATCGACGCCGGCTACCGCGCCACCCGTGCCCTCGACCCGCGCCTGGCGGCGCTGCGCCAGCCCGAGGGCGACAGCAACCTGGCGGTGGCGCGCTCGCCGAAACAGCGCACGCCGATCATCACCGCCATCCGCGTGGAGAACGACTCCAAGGTCAGCGACGATGTGATCCGCTACTACATTCGCCAGCCCGTCGGCGAGCCGCTGGATCTCGGCCGCCTGCAGACCGACATGGGCACCCTCTACGGCCTGGACTACTTCGACCAGGTGCAATACCGCGTGGCGCACAAGGGCGACGAGCATACCCTGGTGATCAACGCCCGTGGCCGGCGTGGCGGCACCGACTACCTGCGCCTGGGCCTGAACCTGTCGGACGACTTGCGTGGCGACAGTGCCTTCAACCTCGGCGCCAGCTACCGGGTCAATGGCATCAACCGGCTCGGCGGCGAATGGCTGACCCGCGCGCAGATCGGCGACGAGCAGGAACTGTACAGCGAGTTCTACCAGCCCCTGGACGTGGGCTCGCGCTACTTCGTCGCCCCTTACCTGGCCTTGGGCTCGCAGAACGTCGAGGCGACCCTGGACAACGACCCGGTGGCCGAGTACCGCCTGGAACGCTATGGCTTCGGGCTCAATCTCGGCCGGCAGATCGGCACTTACGGCGAGGTGCGCCTGGGCGTGGGCAAGGCCTGGGGCAACGCCGAGGTGCGCATCGGCGACCAGGACCTGCCCAAGGTCAGCTTCAACGAGGGGTTCTACGAGCTCAAGTACTCGTTCGACACCTTCGACAACGTCTACTTCCCCCACAGTGGCGAGGACATCGGCCTGACCGTGCGCAAGTACGACAAGTCACTGGACTCGGACCAGAACTACCGGCAGTGGCTGTTCAACCTGGACAAGGCCTTCAGCAGCGGGCCGAACACCCTGGTGCTGGGCGGCAGGTATGGACGTACGCTGGATGACGCGGTGGTGGTCACTTCAAGCTTCGTGTTCGGCGGCGCCCGACAGCTGTCGGGCTTTCGCCAGGACTCGATCTCGGGGCAGAACATGAGCCTGCTGCGCATGGTCTATTACCGCCGCCTGACGCCACGGGCCTACCTGCCCCTGGACTTCCCGTTGTACCTGGGTGGCTCGCTGGAGCGTGGGCGGGCGTGGAACAACGACAATGAGTTCGACAGCGGCTATATCAATGCGGCGAGCATCTTCCTGGGGCTGGAAACGCCGCTGGGGCCGTTGAACCTGAGTTATGGGGCCAACGATGCCCATGAGAAGGCGGTGTACCTGAACCTGGGGCACACCTTCTAGAACGATCGCGGGGCAAGCCCGCTCCCACAAGTCATGCAGACAATTGCGCAAGCAGACTCGTGGGAGCGGGCTTGCCCCGCGATTGATGAAGGGTTCAGGACTTCTCGAGATTATCGAGAATCTTCGCATGCACGCGCATGCACACTTCCATGTCGGCCTCGTCTATGCCGGTGAACAGCTCGAGGCGCAAGGCGTTGGCGATGGTCTCGATCTGATCGATCAGCGGCTTGGCCGGCGGGCACAGCAGGATCTTCTTGGCCCGGCGGTCTTCCATCACCGCCTGGCGGCGTACCAGCCCCTGGCTCTCGAGGCTGTCGAGCAAGCGCGCCAGGGTCGGGCCTTCGACGCCCACGCTCTGGGCCAGCTCACGCTGGGTCGGCGCCTCGTCGAACCTGGCCAGGTGCAACAGCACCAGCCAACGGGCTTGCGACAGGTTGAGCCCGGCCAGGCGTCGGTCCAGTTCGGCACGCCAGCCCCGAGACATCTGGGCCAGCTGCATGCCGAAGCGGTGTTGGTTGTCGGTCAGGGGCATAAGCAACTCAATGAATAGAACTAATTATTAGCCAGCTAATCATGGCCCGGCCAATCAGGCAAGGTTCGATGCCTCGGAAATTGCTGATAATCATGTAAGGGTATGACAAAGGTCAGCAATTGGCGCAAATGCCGGCAATCACAAGCCGAACTCCACCGCCAGCGCCGCCCGTACGCAATGCAGGACGCCTTCCGGCACCCGCTGGCCAAACAGCGGCGCCACGCCGGACACCGGCGGCAACTCGCCCTCGCCGTCGAGGAAGGCGTCCTGCACCTCCATCATCAGCTCCTCCGGCAGGTCCAGGGCCTGCTCCAGGCTCAGTTCCTGGCGGCCGATGGCCTCGGCCAGCAAGCTGTAGACGTTCTTCTCGGTGCAGTTCAGTTGCCCGGCGATCTGCGCCGGGGTCATGCCGGCGCGGGCCAGGCTGACCAGTTCGTGGCGCAGGTCGAGCACCACCTTCGGCGCCTCCTCGGTGCCGCCGGCGCCGTTGAGCACCTCGAGGAAGGCCTGGCCGTAGCGCTCCAGCTTGCGCGCGCCGACACCGCTGACCTGGGCCATGTCGCTGAGGCTGGTGGGCATGCTGCGCAGCATCTCCAGCAGCGTCGAGTCGGGGAAGATGACGTAGGGTGGCACGCTGTGCTCTTCGGCCAACTTGCGCCGCAAGGTACGCAGCGCTTCCCATAGTTCGCGCTCCTCGGCGCGCACCAGTTGGCTGGCCGGGCTGCCGCCACTGCCGCCGGAGGCCTTGGCCGCGATCTGCGGCTTGAGGTCGCGGCGCAGTTGCAGGTTCACCTCGCCGCGCAGCAACGGCCGGCAGCTGTCGGACAGGCGCAGGCCGCCATAGCCTTCCAGGTCGATATCCACCAGGCCACGGGCCACCAGCTGGCGGAACAGCGAGCGCCATTCGGCCTCGGCCAAGGCCTTGCCGACGCCGAACACCGAAAGTTTCTCGTGGCCGAAATTACGTACTTTTTCGGTGTCCTTGCCCAGCAGCACATCGACCAGGTGGCCGACGCCGTAGCGCTGGCCGGTGCGGAACACCGCCGACAGCGCCTGACGGGCAGGTTCGGTGGCGTCCCAGGTCTGCACATTGTCGACACAGTTGTCGCAATGCCCGCACGGCTGATCGAGCACTTCGTCGAAGTAGGCCAGCAACGACTGGCGACGGCAGCGGGTCTCCTCGCACAGCGCCAGCATGGCGTCGAGCTTGTGCTGCTCGATACGCTTGTGGCGCTCGTCGCCCTCGGAGTTCTGCAGCATCTGCTTGAGCATCACCATGTCCTGCAGGCCGTAGGCCATCCAGGCATCCGAGGGCAGACCGTCACGGCCAGCGCGGCCGGTCTCCTGGTAATAGGCCTCGAGTGACTTGGGCAGGTCAAGGTGGGCGACGAAGCGCACGTTGGGCTTGTCGATGCCCATGCCGAAGGCGATGGTCGCGACCATGATCAGTCCTTCCTCGTTGAGGAAGCGGTGCTGGTTGGCGGCGCGGGTCTCGGCGGCCAGGCCTGCGTGGTACGGCAGCGCCGGGAAGCCCTGGTCGCACAGGAAGGCGGCGGTCTCGTCGACCTTCTTGCGCGACAGGCAATAGACAATGCCGGCGTTGCCGCGGCGCTCGCCGAGGAACGCCATCAACTGCTTGCGCGGCGATTCCTTGGGCACGATGCGGTAGAAGATGTTCGGTCGGTCGAAACTCGACAGGAAGCGCTCGGCGCCCTGCAGGTGCAGGCGCTGGACGATCTCCTCGCGGGTGCGCATGTCGGCGGTGGCGGTCAAGGCGATGCGCGGCACATGCGGGAATAGCTCGGCGAGCTGGCCCAGTTGCAGGTACTCGGGACGGAAGTCATGACCCCACTGCGACACGCAGTGAGCCTCGTCGATGGCGAACAGGGCAATGTCCAGGCCGCGCAGGAAATCCAGCATGCGCGGCTGGACCAGACGCTCAGGGGCCAGGTAGAGCATCTTCACCTCGCCACGGCGCAGGCGCCCGGCCAGGTCGCGCTGCTGCTCGGCGCTGAGGGTGGAGTTCAGCGCCGCGGCGGCCACACCCAGCTCGTCGAGGGTGGCGACCTGATCGTCCATCAGCGCGATCAGCGGCGACACCACCACGGTCAGGCCCGGGCGCAGCAGGCCAGGTACCTGGAAGCACAACGACTTGCCACCACCGGTGGGCATCAGCACCAGGGCGTCGCCGCCGCCTGCCACACATTCGATGATCGCTGCCTGGCGCCCGCGGAAACTGTCGTAACCGAAGACATCCTTGAGGACGCGCTGAGCCTGTTCGAGCATTTGCCACTCCAAAATCGCCGTACCATCCTGGACTCAGGCTGGACGATAAATCCGCCGCGCGCACATCGAATGCGTAAGCGGTTTTTGCCAGATGGCAGGAAAACGCCACCAGAGCACGAAAAACTGCGGAGTATACCCGACTGCCCTACCCCCGGCATGCCCCGCGGACAGACGTTCCCTTTGCCCCGCAGCCGCCGCAAGGTGCTAGAATTCACTATCGTTTATTCCCCAAGGTAGCCCTGTAATGTCCTTCGCCGAGCAACTGACCCGCCTGCAAGCCTTCCTCGACGCCGATGAGCTGCACGAAGAAGCGCTGGACTACGTCGCCGCCCACGGCTACCTGACCGCGCTGTCGATCTGCTCCGAGGAAGTTCCAGAACGCGAATGGATCGACGCGCTGTTCGCCGAAGAACCGCACTATGCCAGCGATGCCCAGCGCACCGAGATCGAGGCCACCCTGGTCGCGCTCAAGGCGCACATCGCCCGCCAACTGGCCAGCGACGAAGAATTCGACCTGCCCTGCGAGCTGGACCTGACCGACGAGCCGGACGA
Source organism: Pseudomonas sp. P110(2024) (assembly GCF_057480795.1). Taxonomy (NCBI): domain Bacteria; kingdom Pseudomonadati; phylum Pseudomonadota; class Gammaproteobacteria; order Pseudomonadales; family Pseudomonadaceae; genus Pseudomonas; species Pseudomonas sp. P110(2024). The sequence continues at coordinate 47,790 of NZ_JBLIYT010000013.1, read as the reverse complement.
TTCCGACCTGCGCGGCTGGTGCATCGGTTTCATGGAGGGCGTGTTCCTGCGTGAAGAGGCCTGGTTCGAGAACGCCGAGGAAGAAGTCAGCGAAATGCTGCTGCCGATCATGGTCGGCTCGGGCCTGTTCGACGAGCAGCCGGAGTTCGCCGACATCGCCGGTAACGCCAACCTGCAGGACGACATGATCGTGCAGATCCCCGAGGCGCTGAGCGCCCTGTTCCTGCTGCTGCACGCCCCCGAAGAGAAACCTGCCCTGCTCAAGCCGCGCCACCACTGATCGACGTGGTGCGCTACCTGCTGCTGGCCGCCGGCTGGCTCAGTGTCGCGCTCGGGGTGGCGGGGATCTTCCTGCCGGTACTGCCCACCACCCCGTTCCTGCTGCTGGCGGCGGCCTGTTTCGCCCGCAGCTCGCCGCGCTTTCACCACTGGCTGGTGAATCATCCGAAACTCGGGCCATGGATCCGCGACTACCTCAGCGGCGAGGGAATTCCGCTGCGGGGCAAGGTTTATGCGATCGGCCTGATGTGGGCCAGCATCGGACTGTCCTGCTACCTGGTGCCGTTGTTCTGGGCACGGGTGTTCATGCTGACCAGCGCGGTGCTGGTCAGTACCTGGATCCTCAGGCAGAAGACCCTGCAGCGACCGTAGTGACGCCATCGCGGGGCAAGCCCGCTCCCACAAGGCCAATACAGCGCTTGTGGGAGCGGGCTTGCCCCGCGATCCGCGCCTGCGTTACACCGTATCCACCTTCAACGAATGGTCATTTAGCATGCCGGTGATGATGGTCGCCGTGTCATGCCCCGCCGCGATCACCCCGCCCGCCCCGGCGGCGACCCCGTAGTGCTGCGCCAGGTCCACCCCGGCCAGGTCGATGGTCTGGGTCGGCGCCGCGCCGGCGATGCTGCTGACTTCGATGGTCGACACCACGTTGACGCCGCTGCCACTGACCTTGAAGTGCAGGTAGTCGTCCAGCGACGCGCTGGTGGCGTTCTCGCCCTGCAACAGTTGCGACAGGTCCAGCCGATCGCTGCCCGGGGTGAAGTCGGTCACGGTGTCGTGCCCGGTATCGCCCTTCTGCCAGACGAAGGTGTCGTTGCCGCTGCCACCGGTGAGGGTGTCATCGCCGCGCCCGCCGATCAGGATGTCATTGCCGGCACCGCCCCTGAGCACATCGTTGCCCGCGCCACCGTTGAGCAGGTTGTCGCCGTCGTTTCCGGTCAGGGTGTCGTTGTAGTCCGAGCCGATCAGGTTCTCGATGCCGGTAAGAGTGTCCAGCCCCGCGCCGACAGTGTTCTGCTGGCCGACATGGCTCAGGTCGACGGTCACGCCACTGGTTGCCCTGGCATAGCTGGCGGTGTCGTTGCCGGGGCCGCCGTCGAGCAGATCATTGCCCGGCCCGCCAATCAGCAAGTCGTCGCCATCGCCGCCATACAAGCTGTTGTTGCCTGCGCCGGCCACCAGCACATCGTTGCCGGCGCCGCCGTGCAGGATGGTGTCACCCGCCCCGGCCAGCAGCACATCGTCCCCTGAGGTACCGGTAAGGGTATTGCCGGCCTGGTAGGTGATATCCACCGCTCCAGTGGCCGTGCCGCCATGGTTGTCGCTGACGGTGTAACTGCCGTGGTAGTCGTCGTTGCTGGCGTTGCTGTAGTCCACCACCAGGCTCAGCTTGTAGTTCTCGGCGGCCTTGCTGTTACCGGAGGCGTTCTCGGTGTTGATCACATGGATGCTGTACACGCCGCCATGGGTAGCCGTGAAGCTGCCGCCATCGGCAATGGTCTGGTAACTGCCGCCGGCCTCCTTCCACTCCATCAGCAGGTTGCCGGCGGGCCGGTCATGGTCGAGGGTCAGGGTCTCGCCCTTGCGCAGGGTGACCGTCAGGGTGTCCTCGTCGTTGGCGTTGGCGGTGCTTATCGAACCCAGGTAACCGGCCACCACCAGGGCGGCGGTCATGCTGCCATTGAGGCTGGTGAACTCGCTGCGGGCCAGGTCGCGCAACTGGTTCTCGGCCTTGTTGGCGGTGGCGTTGAAGGTGATGGTCTGGGCCTGCGTACCCGCCGTGAAGCCCGCGCCCTTGTCGGCGAAGTTGGTGTTGAACGTAGTTGGCGCGGCACTCAGGGTATCGTGGTCCGGATCGCTGTCATTGGCCAGCAAGGCCTCGGCCGGCACACTCAGGGTGGCGCCCTTGATGTTGGTGATGATGTGGTCGGCGCCGGCGACCGGCGCGCCATTGCCATTGATGTTCACCGTCAGGCTAGCGCTGCGGGTATCGCCGTCGTTGTCGCTGGCGGTAAAGCCGAACTTCTCTACCTGGCCGCTGCCGTTGTCCTTCGGCGGTGTGTAGGTGAACTCGCCGCTGTCCATGTTCACCACCAGGGTACCGCCCAGGCCGGTCTTGATATTCAGGCTGTTGCTCACGGTGTCGAACGAGGCCTTGTCCACCCCGCCACTGACCGCATAGCCGCCCTGCCCGCCATTGGCTTTCGGATCATAGGTGTAGGTAGTGCCGTCCACCAGCAGCGCCTTGATGAAGCCGCCGTCGGCCCCGAAGTCGCCGCCGCTCATCAGGCTGCCGGTGATCGGCGCGCCCTGCACCGTGCCGGAGAGCACCGCACTCAGCTGGCTGAGGTCGGTGACCACCACCGAGTTGGTGTCGGTATGGCTGCTGCCGTCGTAGGCCAGCGGATTGAGGTTGCCTTCGTTGACGCCGCTGCCCATGCCGATGGCGTAGGACTTGATGCCGTTGTTGTCGAGGAAGGTTTCCCAGGCAGCCTCGCGCGGCGCTGTCATGGCGTGGCCGTTGGTGGGCTCGCCGTCGGAGAAGAAGTAGCTGATGTTCTGCGCACCCACCAGCTTGCCGGTGGTGGCGAAGGCTTCCTGGGCCTTGGTGGCCGCCGAGTCGTAGTAGGTCGAGCCGCCGGGATTGAGCCCGGCGATCAGGCTCTTGGCCTCGCTGATGGAGACCCACACGGGTGTCTTGATCTCGGCGCCGGTGCCGAAAGTGACGATCTGCACCTTGATGTCGCCCATCTCGTCGTACTTGTCGAGCAAGGCATTGATGGCCTGCTTGGCCAGCTCCAGGCGGGTCAACCCCGGCACGCCGGAGCTTGCGGCCATGCTGCTGGACACATCCACCACCAGCAGGATGTTGGAGTCCACCTGGCCGGGCGTGATACTGCGCACCGCGCACTGTACCGTCGGCACATCGTCGACGATGTTGATGGCGATGGTGCTGGTGACAGTGTTGCCCAGGGCGTCGGTGGCCTTGTAGGTGAAGTACTCGTTGACGGTGTTGGCCCCGTCGTTGGCGCCACCCGGGGTCTTCGGCGCCGAGGTCAGGGTGTAGGTATAGGAGCCGTCTGCGTTGAGCTGGATCTGGCCGTACTGGCCCACGGCGTTGCCGACCAGGCTGTAGGTCAGGGCGCCGACGCCACCATGCACCGAGCCGACCAGGCTGCCGGAGGCCGTCTCGCCGGTGGAGTTCGGATCGCTGCCGGTCACGCTGCCGGCGGCCAGGTCGTTGCCATCCTTGTGCAGGTCCAGGGCTTTTTCGTAGACGGTGACGTCGTTGTCCTCGCACGCCACCAGTTTGCTGTCCTGGACATTGATGCGGATGGTCGTGGTGCTCTCGTCGCCATCGGCGTCGCGGATGGTGTAGACGAAGCTGTCGGTTGCCCCGGTGGGCGGCACGCTATTGGGATTGGCGTGGTAGGTGGCGTTGCCCTGGCTGTCCAGGGTCAGGTAGCCATACTGGCCGACGATCGTATCGCCGACATGGCCGATGGCTGACGTCGAGGTGTCGGAGCCTGCTCGCACGCCGACCACGTATTGTCCGTCGGCACGTACATCGGCGCCGACCACATCGTTATCCAGCACGTTGCCGCTGACACTGGCGCCTTCCGTGACCGAAGCCACATCGCAATGGGCCTTGGGCACATCGTCGACGATGCTGACCACGATGGTGCTGGTGGTGGTGTTGCCGAGCGAGTCCTTGACTTGGTAGGTGAAGCTCTCGGTGACCACATTCGGGCCGTCGTTGGCATGGTTGGGCGAGTTCGGCGCCGAGGTCAGGGTGTACGTGTAAGTGCCATCGCCGTTCAGCTGGATCTGGCCGTACTGCCCGGTGGCGTTGCCCACCAGGGTGAAGGTCAGGGCGCCGACGCCGCCACTGACCGAGCCGGCCAGCGAGCCGCTGGTGGTTTCCGTGGTGGCATGCGGATCGCTGCCGGTGACCGTGCCGGCGGCCAAGTCGTTGCCATCCTTGGTCAGGTCCAGGGCTTTCTCGTAGACCTTGGCCGTGTCGTCCGGGCAGGCGACCAGCGAGATATCGTGCACGTCGATGGTGATGGTCGTCGTGCTCTCGTCGCCATCGGCATCGCGGATGGTATAGACAAATACATCGGTGGCACCGGGCGGCGCCACGCTGTCGGGGTTGGCGTGGTAGGTGGCGTTGCCCTGGGCGTCGAGGGTCAGGTAGCCGTACTGCCCAACCACATTGCTGCCCAGCTGGCCGATGGCCGAGGTCGAGGTGTCGGCGCCTGCGCGCACGCCGACCACGTACTTGCCATCGGCCGGCACATCCGCGCCGATCACATCGTTGACCAGCACGTTGCCGCTGACCGTGCCGCCTTCATAGACGTTGGCGAAGTCGCTGTGGGCCTTGGGTACGTCGTCGACGATGCTGATCACGATGGTACTGGTGGTGGTGTTGCCCAGCGAATCCTTCACCTGGTAGGTGAAGGTTTCCGTCAGCACGTTCGGCCCATCGTTGACATGATTCGGCGAATTTGGCGCCGAGGTCAGGGTGTAGGTGTAGGAGCCATCGGCGTTCAGAAGGATCTGGCCGTACTGGCCGGTGGCGTTGCCGACCAGGGAAAAGGTCAAGGCGCCCACTCCGCCACTGATGGAGCCGGCCAGCGATCCACTGGCCGTCTCGCCTGTGGCGCCAGGATCGCTGCCGGTGACATTGCCACCGGCCAGGTCATGGCCGTCCTTGATGAGATCGAGCGCCTTCTCATAGACGGTCACGCCGCTGTTGGGACCCGCAATGAGCGAACAGTCGTGCACGCTGATGGTGATGGTGGTGGTGCTCTCATCGCCATCGGCATCGCGGATGGTGTAGACAAACACATCCGTGGCACCGGCCGGCGCCACGCTGTCGGGGTTGGCGTGGTAGGTGGCATTGCCTTGGGCGTCGAGGGTCAGGTAGCCATACTGCCCAACCACATTGCTGCCCAACTGGCCGATGGCCGATGAGGACGTGTCGCTGCCCGCGCGCACGCCCACCACATACTTGCCGTCGGCCACCGTATCGGCACCACTCACATCGTTGACCAGCACGTTGCCACTGACCGTACCGCCTTCATAGACGTTGGCGAAGTCGCTGTCGGCCTTGGGCAGGTCATCGACGATATTGACGTCCAGCGAGCCACTGGCCGTGCTGCCGTCGGTATCCGTGGCCGTGACGGTGAAGTGCTCCGTGAGGCTGTTGGCGCCGTCGCCGTTGGCATGGGTCTCATTGTCCAGCAAGGTGTAGCTATAGCTGATCACGCCCGTGGTGGGGTTGTAGCCGGTGATGGTCAGGGTATTGCCCAGGGCCGTGGTGATCGACTGCGGGAAGCTCGCCGCCACGCCGCCGCTGACCACGCTGATGCCGCCGACGCTCAAGGATTGCAGGCCATCCGGCGCGCTGACCGTGAAAGTGCCGCTCTGGGTCAGGGCGCCCGGGTTCGGCGCGCTGCCATCGGCCAGGTTCTTCTCGTAGACGGTCAGTTCGCCACCGTTCACGTCCAGCCCGCCCAGGGTCACCGGGTCGTTGAGGTTGCTGACATTGAGGGTCAGGGTCGCGGTGCTGGTGTCGCCGTCGGCATCCTTCAGGGTGTAGGTGAAGGTCTCCACCCCATTGCCACCGCCGTGCAGGTTCTTGAAGTCCGGGTCGTTGGTGTTGAGGGTGTAGGTGTAGGAACCGTCCGCCGCCAGCACCAGGGTGCCGTAGGTGCCAACGAAGGTACCGGCCACCACCGGACCGCTGGGGATCCGATCCGCCCCCTGGAGGTCATTGCTCAGCACATTGCCGCTGAGTTCCACATGCTGTTCGGTGGCAGCGGTGGCATTGGTGTCGTTCACAGCCTTGGGCAGGTCATCGACAATATTGACGTCCAGCGAGCCACTGGCCGTGCTGCCGTCGGTATCCGTGGCCGTGACGGTGAAGTGCTCCGTGAGGCTGTTGGCGCCGTCGCCGTTGGCATGGGTCTCATTGTCCAGCAAGGTGTAGCTGTAGCTGATCACGCCCGTGGCCGGGTTGTAGCCGGTGATGGTCAGGGTATTACCCAGGGCCGTGGTGATCGACTGCGGGAAGCTCGCCGCCACGCCACCGCTGACCACGCTGATGCCGCCGACGCTCAAGGATTGCAGGCCATCCGGCGCGCTGACCGTGAAAGTGCCGCTCTGGGTCAGGGCGCCCGGGTTCGGCGCGCTGCCGTCGGCCAGGTTCTTCTCGTAGACGGTCAGTTCGCCACCGTTCACGTCCAGCCCGCCCAGGGTCACCGGGTCGTTGAGGTTGCTGACGTTGAGGGTCAGGGTCGCGGTGCTGGTGTCGCCGTCGGCATCCTTCAGGGTGTAGGTGAAGGTCTCCACCCCATTGCCACCGCCGTGCAGGTTCTTGAAGTCCGGGTCGTTGGTGTTGAGGGTGTAGGTGTAGGAACCGTCCGCCGCCAGCACCAGGGTGCCGTAGGTGCCAACGAAGGTACCTGCCACCACCGGACCGCTTGGGATACGGTCCGCTCCCTGGATGTCATTGCTCAGCACATTGCCGCTGAGTTCCACCTGCTGCTCGGTGGCGGCGGTGGGATTGCTGTCGTTTACGGCCCGTGGCACATCGTCGCGGATGATCACGTCCAGGGACCCGCTGGCCACGTCGCCATCCGTATCGCTGACCAGCACCGGGAAATGCTCGCCCAGCGTGTTGGTACCCGCGCCGTCAGGGTGATGCTCGGCGCCGGTCAGGGTGTAGCTGTAGCTCACCACGCCGGTGGCCGGGTTGTAGCCGGTAATGGTCAGCACATTGCCGAGCCCGGTGACGATGGACTGCCCGACGCCCGTGACCACGCCCGCCGTGACCACATTGATGCCACCGACACTGAGGTTGAACACGCCGTCGGCAGCCACCACCGTGAAACTGCCGGCCTGTGTCAGCGCCGCAGGGTTGCTGGCCGAGCCCTGGGGCAGGTTGGCCTCGTCCAGGGTCAATTCGGCCAGGCTGACCTCCAGGCCAGTGAGGCTGACCGGATTGTCGACCACCGGCGTATTGGCTGGGAGCGGCCCGTCATCGTTGCCATCGAGGCCGCCAAGCTCGAGGTTGGCCAGCAGGGGGAAGCCATTGAATCCCGCGGTGGGGAAACCGATGGTGGGATCCACACGGGCGCCCACTTCAGTCAGTATCACGAAACTGTGGCCTCCGCCGAGCGCCCCCGAAACGCCTGAGGGGTTGCCACCCGCCGCCGTCGCTTCAGCGTCCTGCGTGGGGTCGGCACCTGCGGCAATGGCTTTTTGCAACTGCTCGACATCGCTGAGCTGGGCCTCGCTGGGCTGAGCATCAGGCGCCTGCACATGGGGAGCGCGATTGGCCAGCAGGTCGGTGGTCATCTCCAGGCTGCTGCCGCGACCCAGGGTCAGCTCCGCGCCATTGTGCAAACGCACCGCCACGGCGCCCTCGCTGCCGGTCTCGAGTTGTTCGCCGGCGAACAAGCGGTCGCCTTCCACCAACAGGCGGCGATGACCATCGTCGCCCACCGCGAATACCTGGCCGATCACCTTGCCGACTACACCGACTAATTTAGCCATGAGCGTACGCCTCCCCTGCCGATGGGCTTTTCGCAGATCAAGGCGTGCCGGGTAATGTGCGCAACGTTCCGAGTGCCATGGCTGGTGGATCGCTGCTGTCACGTTCGTGAGAAACCACGCTCCTTGTGACGACTGCCGCGATAGCGAAGAGGGCGAATGGCCATTATTAAGTGCCATTTTTTTGTCGCCAAATTCCGCTTTCGCCTTCCTCCCCTGTCTCCTTAGCTGCAAAAAATCTGGAACTTTCACAAAGGCCCGAAAATCGCCTGTCCCAGCCAATTCCCGTAACCACCTGAATGAAACAATGTCCCGGATTCCTTAGACCGCATAAGTTTTTTTTCGCATATATCTTATGAAAAAATCTTCTTAGCTCGCCCGATAAATGTTCTTAGCTCTGTTGTTACAAACCTGAAACGGTTTGACTCTAATTTTTCGTCATTTTTTTGGCGAACAGCAGGACATTATTCAAGACCAGGGAGATGTACCCCATGCGCGCTTTAACCCCCATCACCAGTGCGATTTTGTTGGCCATGGCGTGTGCCAACAGTCAGGCGATGTCGATCACCGAGGCTGTCCAGAACGCCGTGGACCAGCATCCCGAGATCAGCGCCAGCCGCAACAGCAGGCTGTCGGCCGACGAGGATGTGAAGTTCGCCCGCGGGGGGTACTACCCAACCGTCGATCTGGTCGCAGGCTACGGCCGGCAACGCTCGGACAACACCAACACCCGCGGCTTCAACCCCGACGGCACGCGTAACCACAACAAGGAAACCCTCAACTACACCCAGTCCGAACTGCGCCTGCGGCAGATGCTGTTCGACGGCTTCAACACCTCCAACGAGGTCGCCCGCACCGAAGCGGTGGCCACCTCGCGCGCCTACTACACCCAGGCCACCGCCGAGACCGTCGCCCTGCGCGCCATCGAGGTCTACCTCGAAGTGCTCAAGCGCCGCGAGCTGGTGACACTGGCCAAGAACAACCTGCAGGCGCACCTGCGGGTCAACGACCAGATCGGCCTGCGCAGCGAGCGTGGCGTGGGCAGCACCGCCGACCTCGACCAGTCCCGCGCGCGTCGCGCCCTGGCCGAGAACAACCTGGACACCGCCGAGGTCGACCTGGCCGACGCCGAGGCCAACTTCTACAGCGTAGTCGGGCGCATGCCGGACGAGCTGGAAACACCGGTCACGATCAAGGGCGAAGTACCGGCCGACCTGCTCAACGCCCGCCAGGGCATGCTGGAGAACAACCCCTACCTGAAGTCGGCCCAGGCTGACGTACGCTCCGCCGAGCAGCAATACGAAGTGGCCAAGTCGCCCTTCTACCCGCGCCTGGACGCGGTGCTGGCCACCGGCGCCAACAACAATATCGGCGGCCAGAAGGGCCACGACAACAACGACTGGCAGGCCGGCGTCGAGCTCAGCTACAACCTGTTCCGCGGCGGCAGCGACAAGGCCCGCCTGCAGTCCGACGCGCACAAGATCAACCAGGCGATGGACATCCGCAACAACGCCCTGCGCGAGCTGAATGAAAACCTCAGCCTGGCCTGGAACGCGATGAACAACGCCCGCAAGCAGACCCCGAGCGCCCGCGAGTACGCCGAAACCACCCAGCGCGTACGCGCCGCCTACCAGGACCAGTTCGGCCTGGGCCAGCGTACCCTGCTCGACGTGCTCGATAGCGAGAACGAGCTGTACAACGCCAACCGACGCTATACCGAAGTGCGCTACACCGAAGAGTTCTCCATGTACCGAGTCCTGGCGACCATGGGTGAGTTGCTGAGCAAGCAGCACATCTCGCTGCCGCCCGAGGCCATCGCCAAGACCGAAGTACGCAACGAGGCGAAACTGCCAGACATGCGCTAGGTTCTGACGAGACAAGAGATTTTTCGCCAGCGCCCGTTTCCCGTCCACCGCGGCAGGAGTAGGCCATCGTGACCAGTATGCAAAGCGCGCAACCGCGCCTGGATGTTGATGATCCGTTGCTCGATGGCCTGTTGATCCTGTGCAAGTTGCACGGCTGCCCTGCCAGCCGTGCCAGCCTGTGCAGCGGCCTGCCGCTGGCCGCGCAGCGCCTGCCCCTGGCCCTGCTGCCCCGCGCCGCCGCGCGGGCGGGGTTGCAGGCGCGGGTGCTGCAGCGTGAGCTGGACGCCATCTCGGCACTCAACCTGCCGGTCTTGCTGATCCTCAACGACGGCCGCAGCGCCGTGCTGCAGCGCTGGGGGGACAACGGCCGGGGCCTGCTGCTGCCGTGCGAAGCCGAAGGCGGCGAGCAGTGGGTAGAACGCGATGCCTTGGCCGAAGCCTACAGCGGCCAGGCCCTGTTCGCCCGTCCCCGTCATACCTTGGAAGAGGTGCGCGCCCCACTGATCCCGCGGGTCAACGCCTGGTTCCGCGACACCCTGCGCCACTCCCGATGGCTGTATGGCGATGCCCTGCTGGCCAGCCTGCTGATCAACCTGCTGGGGTTGATGGTGCCGCTGTTCGTCATGCAGACCTACGACCGCGTGGTGCCCAACCAGGCGCTGTCCACCCTCTGGGTGCTGGTGGCCGGCCTGTTCATCGGCACAGCCTTCGAGCTGGTGCTGCGCATGGTTCGTGCGCACCTGCTGGACCAGGCTGGCAAGAAGACCGACCTGATTCTCTCGGCCACTTTGTTCGAACGCATTACCGGCATGAGCATGAAGGCGCGGCCGGCCACCATCGGCGGCTTCGCCCAGAGCATCCATGACTTCCAGGGACTGCGTGAATTCCTCACCGCGGTCACCCTGACCAGCATCATCGACCTGCCATTCGTGGCGCTGATGCTGCTGGTGATCGGCCTGCTCGGTGGCTGGCTGGTGGTGATCCCGCTGATCGCCTTCCCGCTGGCCGTGGGCCTGGCGCTGTTCATCCAGGTGCGCCTGCGTGACACGGTACAGAAGAGTCTGAGCCTCGGCGCGGTGCGCCAGGCGCTGCTGATCGAGACCCTCGGCGGACTGGAAACCCTCAAGGCCTGCGGCGCCGAAAGCGAACGCCAGTACCAGTGGGAGCACACAAACGGCGCCATCGCCCGCCTCGACGCCCATGCCCGCAACCTGTCCTCGTTGGCCAGCAACGGCACGCTCTTCATCCAACAGTTCTGCGGCATGGCCACCATCGTCGCCGGGGTCTACAGCATCATCGCCGGCAACCTCAGCGTCGGCGCGCTGGTGGCCAGCTACATGCTCGGCAGCCGGGTCCTCGCGCCGCTGGGCCAGATCGCCGGGCTGATCACCCGCTACCAGCAGGCGCAGTTGACCATGCGCAGCACCGACGCGCTGATGAGCCTGCCCCAGGAACGCGAAGCCGAGCACCAGGCCCTGGAACACACCGCGCTGCAGGGTGGCATCAGCATCAACCACGCCACGTTTCGCTATGCCGGGCAAACGGCCCCGGCGCTCAATGATGTCAGCGTCACACTCAAGCCGGGCGAGCGCATCGGTATCATCGGCCGCAGCGGCTCGGGCAAGAGTACCCTCACCCGCCTGCTGATGGGCTTCCATCACCCCGAAGATGGCCAGGTGTTGCTGGACAACCTCGACCTGCGCCAGCTGGACATCGCCGACCTGCGCAGCCAGGTCGGCTACGTGGCCCACGACCTGCCCCTGCTGGCCGGCAGCCTGCGCGACAACCTCACCCTCGGCGCCCGCCACGTCAGCGATGCGCGCATGCTCGAGGTGGCCGAGCTGACCGGGGTCAGCGAACTGGCCCGCCAGCACCCGCAAGGCTTCGACCGCCCGGTGGGCGAGCGCGGCCAGCTGCTGTCCGGCGGCCAACGCCAGGCCGTGCTGCTGGCCCGGGCCCTGCTGCTGGAGCCGCCGATCCTGATCCTCGACGAACCCACCAGCCACATGGACAACAGCAGCGAGGAGCAACTGCGCCAGCGCCTGCTGAACTGGGTGCAGGGCAAAACCCTGCTGCTGGTCACACACCGCACCTCGATGCTCAGCCTGGTGGACCGGCTGCTGGTGCTGGACAACGGCAAGATCGTCGCCGACGGGCCGAAGGACGCGGTCATCGACGCGCTGCGCAAGGGCCGTATCGGCGCGGCGCTGTGAACCAACAACCTGGGATTCCACAACGGCCTCGGTCTGCACCGGAGGTAGAACATGCCCCTCAGCCACAGCGTGCGCAGCTACCTCCAGGGCGCCGACAAGCGCGCCGAGCGCGACTACATGCCGGAGCTGGCCGGTGCCACCTTGCAGGAATCGCCCAGCCTGTCGCGCCTGACCGTGTGGCTGGCCGCGATCCTGCTGTTGGTAGCCTTGGTCTGGGCCAATTTCGCGGTGCTCGACGAGGTCACCGTCGGCGAGGGCAAGGCCATTCCGTCTAGCAAGGTGCAGGTGGTGCAGAACCTTGAGGGCGGCATCGTCACCGAGATCTTCGTGCGTGAAGGGCAGATGGTCGACAAGGGCGCGACCCTGCTGCGCCTGGACGACACGCGCTTCAAGTCGAACAAGGGCGAGAGTGAAGCCGACCGCTACGCGCTCACCGCCCAGGTCGAGCGCCTGTCGGCCGAGTCCGAAGGCCGTCCCTTCGTGTTGTCGAGCGAAGTCCGCGCCAAGGCACCGCAGGTGGCCGAGGACGAAGCCGCTCTGTATGACTCGCGCCAGCGCCGCTTGGCCAGCGAAAAGCAGACCCTCAACGAACAATTGCGGCAAAAGACCCAGGAGCTTGCCGAGTTCCGCTCCAAGGTCGATCAATACCGCTCGGCGGTCGGCCTGCTGCAACAGGAACTGGACATGTCCTCGCCACTGGTGAGCAAGGGTGCCATATCCCCCGTGGAAATCCTGCGCTTGAAGCAGCGCAGCGTCGAGGCGCGCGGCCAGCTCAATGCCACCAACCTGGCCATTCCCCGCGCCGAAGCGGCGATCGCGGAGATCCGCAGCAAGATCCAGGAATCCGACGCCAGCTTCCGTTCCGACGCCGCCAAGGAACTCAACGACAAGCGCACGGAGCTGTCGAAGATCACCGCCACCAGCATCGCCATCGACGACCGGGTCAACCGCACCACCGTGGTGTCGCCGGTGCGCGGCATCGTCAAGCTGCTGAAGGTCAACACCATCGGCGGCGTGGTCCAGCCCGGCAGCGACCTGGTGGAGATCGTGCCGATCGAGGACAACCTGCTGATCGAGGCCAAGGTAAGGCCCCAGGACGTGGCGTTCCTGCACCCGGGGCAGACCGCGATGGTCAAGTTCAGCGCCTACGACTACACCATCTACGGCGGGCTCAAGGCCAAGCTGGAGCTGATCGGCGCGGACACCGTCACCGACGACAAGGGCAATGCGTTCTACCTGATCCAGGTGCGCACGGACAAGAACCACCTGGGCGGGGACAACAAGCCGCTGCTGATCATTCCAGGGATGGTGGCCACGGTGGATATCATCACCGGGCAGAAGAGCGTGCTGGACTATCTGCTCAAACCCGTCCTCAAGGCCAGGACCGAAGCGTTGCGAGAGCGGTGAATGCCTATCCAGGCGCCTTCACGGAGAAGCCCGCTCAGACAGGCATATCAGCACAGCAGGATCGGTGGTGCGCCCCTATCCCCGACAAACGCCCTCAACGGATATAAGCCTCCGGCGGCTCCGGCAACGCGGCGAGCAGATCCCGCAGACCATCGGCCCATTGCGCCTGGATCCGCAGAAAATAGGGATCGTGGGTGCCGATCCGGTGACAGTTGCTGGCAGCCAGGCTGTCCTTGCGATACACCAGCACATCCAGTGGCATGCCCACCGACAGGTTGCTGCGCATGGTCGAATCGAACGAGATCAGGCCACAGCGCAATCCCTCGCCCAGGGGTGTGTGATACAGCAGGTTGCGATCAAGGATCGGCCTGCCGTACTTGCTCTCGCCCAGTTGCATGAACGGCGTGTCTTCCGTGGCCTGGATGAAATTACCCTGGGGATAGATGTTGTACACCCCCATGGGCTGCTCGGCGATCTGCCCGCCCACCAGGAACGAGCAGCTCAGGTCGACCTTGCCTGCCAGTTTGGTGCAGTCGCGGGCGATCACCTCGCGGATGGTCTCGGCCACCAGCGCCGTGGCGTCATACAGCGTCGGCACGTTCAACAGGTGCGCGCCGTCCTGGTTGCAGCGCTGACGGAGCAGGCTCACCACCGATTGCGACGTGGCCAGGTTGCCGGCGGTCTGCAGCACAATCACACGCTCGCCCGAGCGGTTGAAAACGAACAGCTTGCGAAACGTCGATATCTGGTCGATCCCCGCATTGGTCCGTGAATCCGAAATGAACACCAGCCCATCGGCCAGGTGCATCGCAACGCAGTACGTCATGGTGCTAACTCATGCAGAGGTAGGAAGTGTCGCTATTGCTGCTGAGGCTGTGGCTTGGAGCTGACCAGAACCTGTGCCTGCATCGACTCGGTCCCACCGCCACGGCGCATGCCGCGTACCGGGCAAGCGTCCAGGTAATCATGCCCCACCGCCAGTTTCAGGTGGCGCTCGGGCCGAGCCAGGCGGTTGGTCACATCGAAGCTGTACCAGCCATCGTCAAGCCAGGCCTCGGCCCAGGCGTGACTGGCCAGATGGTTCTCGTCCTCGGTGCACAGGTAACCTGACACATAGCGCGCCGGCACGCCCAGGCTGCGGGCACAGGCGAGAAAAGCGTGGGTATGGTCCTGGCAGACTCCGGCGCGGTTGGCGAACGCCTCGGCGGCCACGGTATCGACCGCCGTCGAACCGGGCCTGTAGGCCATGTGATCGGCCAATCCGTTCATCAACTCGATCAGCGCCGTCCGATCACGACGAGCGCCACAGTGGCGCACGGCGAAATCGCGCAACGCCTCGTCGGGGTTGCTGAGCTTGCTCGAGCGCAGGAAGGGCAAGGCCGATCGAGAGTCGTGCTCCACCTCCAGGGTCTGGTCGATCTCCACCTCGCCGTGGGCGCTCAGCATCAACGCACCATGGGGTTCGTCGAGCGTCAGCACGTGCAGGACGTTGCCATAAGGGTCAAGTTGGCTGCCTACCGGGCGCGGCAATTCCAGCTGCCATTGCAGGACGCGCTGGCGCTCGCTGCTCTGGGGCGTCAGTCGCAGCAGCTGAATGCTCATGCAGACATCGTCGGAATAGTGATAAGTGGTGTCGTGACGAATGGACAGTCTCATACTACCTCCAGATAGGAATCGTGAACGCTCTGCCCCAGATGATTGATCTGGCCAATGTGATGGTTCAGCCACTGATGCAATCCGGACGCGAGAATTTCCTCGATGCCGGTAAAGCGCAACCGCGCACTCAGCTCTGCCGCCAGGCGTTGCGCCGGGCGCCCGTTGTCGCCCGGCAGGCCGGCCAGCAACTGGGCCAGCTCCTCGACACAGGCATGCAGCGAACGCGGTACGTCCGCGCGTAGCAACAACATCTCTGACACCTGCTCGGCACCGGGAGCCGTGCGGTAGATTTCATTGAACGCCTCGAAGGAGGACAGTGCCCGCAGCAAGGCACTCCACTGGTAATAGCCACGGGCCGAATTGTCACTGACCTCCTCGGACTCCTCACCAAACATTTCGTAGCGCGCATCCAACAGGCGCAGCGTGTTGTCGGCCCGTTCGAGGAAGGTGCCCAGCCGGATGAAGCCATAGGCGTCATTGCGCATGATGGTGCCGGCGGTGGCTCCGCGGAACAGATGCGAACGCTCCTTGACCCATTCGCAGAAAGAGTTGATGCCGTAGCGTGCCAGGCCCTTGTCGGCGATGTTGCGCATCTCGAGCCATGTAGCGTTGATGTTCTCCCACATGTCAGCAGTGATCCGCCCGCGCACGGCATGCGCATTGCTGCGAGCCGCGCGCAGGCAACAATAGATGCTGCCGGGATTGCGTTCGTCCAGGGCGAAAAAATGCAGCATGTACTCGACGTTGAGTTCACCATGGCGACGGTGATAATCGTCCAGCGTCCCGGCCGCCAGCAGCGACATCGCCAGCTCGGCTCGGCCATCGCTACGCCCCGCCTGCGGCATCAGCGAAAGCGAATAGCTGACTTCGAGCATGCGTGCGAGGTTCTCCGCGCGCTCAAGGTAACGGGACATCCAATACAGGTCGGCAGCCGTTCTTGAAAGCATGATTCAGTCCTCCACCACCCAGGTGTCCTTGGTGCCGCCGCCCTGGGAAGAATTGACCACCAGCGAGCCTTCACGCAGCGCCACGCGGGTCAGGCCACCTGGCACCAGGCGGGTTTCCTTGCCTGACAGCACAAACGGGCGCAGGTCGATATGCCTGGGCGATATGCCACTTTCGACAAAGGTCGGGCAAGTGGATAGGCACAGCGTGGGCTGTGCGATGTACGCATGGGGTCGCGCCTTGATACGGGCACGGAACGCTTCGATTTCCGCCGTGCTGGCGGCCGGCCCGACCAACATGCCGTAGCCACCAGACCCTTGGGTTTCCTTGACCACCAGGTCCGCCAGATTGGCCAGCACATGGGACAACTCCGCAGGCTTGCGACATTGCCAGGTGGGCACGTTCTTGAGAATCGGCTCTTCGCTCAGGTAGAAGCGGATCATGTCGTCGACATACGGGTAGATCGACTTGTCGTCAGCCACTCCGGTGCCCACGGCGTTGGCCAGCACAACGTTGCCGGCCCGGTAGGCCGTGATCAGTCCTGGCACGCCCAGCAACGAGTCCGGATTGAACGTCAGCGGATCGAGGAAGGCATCGTCCAGCCGGCGGTAGATCACATCGACCGCCTGCGGGCCTGACGTGGTACGCATGAACACCCGGTTGTCACGCACGAACAGGTCAGCGCCCTCCACCAGTTCCACACCCATTTCCCGCGCCAGGAAGGCATGCTCGAAATAGGCACTGTTGAAGCGGCCCGGAGTCAGCACCACGGTGGTGGGGTTGTCCAGCGGGCTTGAGCGCTTGAGGGTGTCCAGCAACAGATTGGGATAGTGGTCGATGGGCGCCACCCGCTGGGCGGCGAACAGCTCCGGGAACAGCCGCATCATCATCTTGCGATCTTCGAGCATGTAGCTCACGCCGCTCGGTGTGCGCAGGTTGTCTTCCAGGACGTAGTAGCTGCCGTCGCCATCGCGCACCAGATCGACACCGGCGATGTGCGCATAGATGCCTCGGTGCAGGTCCAGCCCCTGCATGGCCACCTGGTAACCGTCGTTGGCCAGTACCTGCTCCGGTGGGATGATGCCTTGCTTGAGGATCCGCTGGTCGTGGTAGATGTCCTCGAGGAACAGGTTCAGCGCCTGCACCCGCTGGATGCAGCCACGCTCCACGACCTGCCACTCGCTGGCCTTGATGCTGCGCGGAATGATATCGAAGGGGATCAGCCGCTCGGTACCCTGCTCATCGCCGTACAAGGTGAACGTGATGCCTGCCCGGTGAAACAGCAGGTCCGCCTCGCGACGCCGCTGTTCGAGCAGCTCCAACGGCGTATCGGCCAGCCAGCGTGCGAACGCCTGATAATGAGGCCGGCAATCACCCGCCGCATCGTACATCTCATTGAAAAAGGCCCGAGGCATAATCAGTTCCTCACCACGCAATGCTTGTCCGTTATCGATGCATGGTTGACCTAGCAATAGCAGTGCCGGAAACACGGCACCTCAGGCGGGACGAGGTGTGCACGGGTCGCAGCAGGCGGCGGCCATGCCCCAGATCAGGGCCTCACCGGCGAACGCGCCCCTGTCGGTGAACCAAAACAGGGTGCTGGTGATCGGCGTAGTCCTCACTTTTCGCCATGATTACGTTCGAACGTCTCCAGCCCCATCGCGCTGATCTGCCCCTCGATCAGCGCTTCGAAAGGCCTCAACAAAGCAGCGAAGCCGCTCGGCGCCTCCAACACATTCAACGCCTGCACCACCGCCTCCAGGGTCGACAAGGCCCCTGGTTCCGGTGCCTTGCGCAGCCGGTAGCGCGAGGGTGGGACGTTGCCCAGGGCCACTCGCGGCAGCGCCTCGAGCTGCGGGTTCAGGTACAGCATCTTGCGCGCCTTGCGCCAGGTGCCATCCGGCACGATCAGCATCAGCGGCAGGTCGACGTCTTGACCATAGCCTTGCAGAACCTCGGCTTCATCACCGGGGAACAGCAACGCGGGTCGATAGCCCGGCGTGGCCAGCAGCGTGTGCAGGTCGTCGAACACCTCGCCGATCCGCAGCTCGGCGTTGACCAGCCCAAGGACCGCCAGGCGTGCGGTGTTCAGGGCGTGGGCGGTTTCACTGGGGTGCTGCAGCACGACCACGCGGGTGCGGCTGTCCAGGTGCGGGATCAGTGGGCAAAGGCAATGGGCGAGCGGGCGCTGACAACGCTCGCAGCGGGGTCTGGGCATGGGGGGCTCCTTGGGGCGGGTAGTTTGCCACAGGGCTGCCATCCCCGGGTTGCTGCGAGGCGTTCGTGGGAGCGGGCTTGCCCCGCGATAAAGCCAGCACCGCAATCGCGGGGCAAGCCCGCTCCCACGCACCGCTCACACAGTCCAACTTCAGCGGTTGAACCGCTCCGCCAGGCTGTGCAGGTACTCCGCCATGCGCTCCAGGTCCTGGCTGATCTCGGCCCCCTGCCTGGCCTGCCCCGCGCTTTCGTCGCACAAATGGGCGATGCGCACGATCTGCTGGTTGATGTCCTCGGCGACATGGCTCTGCTGCTCGGACGCCGTGGCCATCTGTTGGCTCATGCCAGTGATGCGACTGACCGCCTGGGCGATCCCCGACAACGCCGCCTGCACCGCCTCGACGCTGTGCACGCTGTCGCTGGAGATCTGCTGGCCGCGGCTGGCGCTGGCCACCGCGCGGTCGGCACCGGAGCGCAGGGTGGAGATGATGTGGTGGATCTCCTCGGTCGAGGCGCGGGTCCGCTGCGCCAGCGAGCGCACTTCATCCGCCACCACGGCGAAACCCCGGCCCTGCTCGCCGGCCCGCGCCGCCTCGATGGCGGCATTGAGCGCCAGCAGGTTGGTCTGCTCGGCAATCGAGGTGATCACATCCACCACGCTACCGATCGACTGCGTCTGCTCGGCCAGGGCGTTGACCGCCTGGCCGATGTCGCTCACCGCCTCGCTCATGCTGCCCATGGCGCGCAGGCTCTGCTGCGCCAGGTCGCTGCCCTGCTGTGCCAGCTGGTCGGCGTCGCTGGCGGCATGGGCGGTGCTCTGCACGTTATGGGTGACCTGCTGGATGGTCGCCGCCATCTGCGCGATGGCGGTGGCCGACTGGTCGGTCTCGCTGCGCTGGCGGTCGAGCATCTGCGCCTGGGCATCGGACAGGTCGGCGGACTGCGCGGCCCGTGACTTGACCCCGACACCGGCGTCCACCAGACGGGTCAGCGCAGTCTGCAGGCGCGCCTCCTCGCTGATGATCGCCAGGTCGAGCTGGCCCTGCAGCCCGGGGTTGTCGCTGTAGGTCAGCGCCACCAGAGGGCTGGTGAAGGCCTTGGGGTGCTCTTGCAGGGTGCGTCGGATCGACTGGTTCTGCCGGTGCTCGACCACGTACCAGGCCGCCAGCAGGCTGGCCATCAGCACACCCAGTGCCGCGTAGGGGGGCAGCCACAGGTAGGCGGCGGCTGAAAGCAAGCCTGCGCCAATCAAAGGCCAGCCATGACCGACGCCATAACCGAGGCGCGCCGCCAGGGGCACTGGCGAGCGCCCCGCCCGCAGGCGGGCATACAAATTCTCGGCCCGGCGGATCTGCTCCCGGGTCGGCACCGAGCGCACCGACTCGTAGCCGCTGATGCGACCGTTCTCGTAGACCGCCGTGACGTAGGCGCTGACCCAGTAGAAGTCGCCGTTCTTGGCGCGGTTCTTGACCACGCCCATCCAGGGTTTGCCTTGCTTGATGGTGTCCCACATATGCCCGAAGACCGCCGGCGGCATGTCAGGATGACGCACCAGATTGTGCGGCTGGCCGACCAGTTCGTCGTAGGTGAAACCGCTGATGGCCACGAAGGCGTCGTTGCAATAGGTAATGCGACTGTTCAGGTCGGTGGTGGAGATCAGCCGCTGGTCTTGGGGAAAGGTTCTTTCGTGCTCGGTGACGGGCAAATTCATGCGCATCGTTGGCGATCCCTTGCTTATCCAGATGAGTGGGAAAATCATCAAAGCAAGTAGATATTTAGCAGAAGGCCATCACGTGAGCGGTCAACTTTCGTAGGAAATTTACCCGACCTGACGGAATGTGCTGAAAGCGACCTGGATCAGCCCACATTGAGCTGGCTCTTGAGCAGGTCACGGAACGTCTGGATCAAGGGTTCCCGGCTCCGGCCACGGCGGATGATCAGGGAAAACGGCGCCTGGTAGCCGAAGGTCGCCGGCGACAGCACGCGCAGGTCGCCCTTGTCGACCCAGGCCTGGGCGTAGTGCTCGGGCAGGTAGCCAATGTAGGCGCCGGAGAGAATCAGAATCAGTTGCGCTTCCATGCTCTCCACGGTGGCGGCGCTGTGCTTGAAACCGTGCCGGGCCAGCTCCGCCTGGCTCCAGTAGCCACGCCCGACCATGCGCTGTTGGGTAATCACCGGCTCCGGGATCCGTCGCTCGCCGAACAGCGCGTGACGGCTGCTGCAATACAGCCAGTGCTGCTCGCGGTACAACGGCTGGTAGACCAGGCCACTCATGCGCGATGAAAACGCGCCAATGGCCAGGTCCAGGCGGTTGTCCTGCACGCCCAATTGCAGTTCGTAAGGGCTGGACACCGACAGGTGCAGGTGTACCGCCGGGTGTTCCTGGCTATAGGCGCCGATGGCCTCCGCCAGCGGCAGGGCGCGGTCGCCCACGGTGGAGTCGATCACCCCGAGGTTGAGGGTGCCGCGCAATTCGCCCTTGAGCGCCGCCGCATACTGCTCGAAGCCATCCAGTTCCCCCAGCAGGCGCAGGGTCTCCTGATGAAACAGCTCGCCCTTGCTGGTCAGGCTGAAACCGCCACGGCCTCGGTGGCAGAGCACGATGCCCAGGGCGCTTTCCAGCTGGCTCATGTAGGTGCTGATGGCCGAGGTCGACAGGTTGAGGTCGCGCTGGGCGTTGGCGAAGCCCTGGTGACGCACCACGCTGGCAAAGATGCGCAGCAGTTTCAGGTCGGGCAGCGATGAGGCCATGGGGCAACGGGTCCGTGGGCTGGAAATGGCCTGAGTCTAACCCGGCCGCGCACCGATAGTTCAGAAATTCCTGAAGTAAGTTTTTGTCGGTAGCGATTCTTCCCGGGCACTACCTTGCGCAGACTGCGGCGAAATGTCCCTGCCCGCCAGCACAACCAGAGCAACGAGGCGCGCGGCGGCACAGGTTCGAACAAACAGAACAATCGACCGACTGATGAGGCCCACCGTGGACAAGATTCTCCACCAACCACTGGGCGGCAACGAAATGCCGCGTTTCGGCGGCATCGCCACCATGCTCCGACTCCCCCACCTGCAGAGCGCCGAAGGGCTCGACGCCGCGTTCATCGGCGTGCCCCTGGACATCGGCACCTCGCTGCGCTCGGGTACCCGCTTCGGCCCACGGCAGATCCGTGCCGAGTCGGTGATGATCCGCCCGTACAACATGGCCACCGGCGCCGCCCCGTTCGACTCGCTGTCGGTGGCCGACATCGGTGACGTGGCGATCAACACCTTCAACCTGCTGGACGCCGTGCGCATCATCGAAGAGGCCTACGACGAGATCGTCGAGCACAATGTCATCCCGCTGACCCTCGGTGGCGACCACACCATCACCCTGCCGATCCTGCGTGCCCTGCACAAGAAGCACGGCAAGATCGGCCTGGTGCATATCGACGCCCACGCCGACGTCAACGACCACATGTTCGGCGAGAAGATCGCCCATGGCACCACCTTCCGCCGCGCCGTGGAAGAGGGCCTGCTCGATTGCGACCGCGTGGTGCAGATCGGCCTGCGCGCCCAGGGCTACACCGCCGACGACTTCAACTGGAGCCGTCGCCAGGGCTTCCGTGTGGTCCAGGCCGAAGAATGCTGGCACAAGTCGCTGGAGCCGCTGATGGCCGAAGTGCGCGAGAAAGTCGGTGGCGGCCCGGTGTACCTGTCGTTCGACATCGACGGCATCGACCCGGCCTGGGCGCCTGGCACCGGTACCCCGGAGATCGGCGGCTTGACCACCATCCAGGCGATGGAGATCATCCGCGGCTGCCACGGCCTGGACCTGATCGGCTGCGACCTGGTCGAAGTCTCCCCACCGTACGACACCACCGGCAACACCTCGCTGCTGGGCGCCAACCTGCTGTTCGAAATGCTCTGCGTGCTGCCGGGCGTGGTACGCCGCTAACCGCCGAGTACCGCCCGTTTACAGGGGCGCTGCAATCGATTGCTTGACCCCGGCAGGAGCCATTCGGGAGGGCCATAGAGGCCCGCCAACACATGACAGGACCGCCGGGCGCCTTGCAGCGTCCGGACGGCCGATCTCGCCATAATAAAGATAATCGGGAGACCCCCAATGGCCTTGGACATCATCGTTGTACTGATCTATGCCGCCGGCATGCTCGGCCTCGGCTGGTACGGCATGCGGCGCGCAAAGACCCACGAAGACTACCTGGTGGCCGGGCGCAACCTCGGCCCGACCCTGTACATGGGCACCATGGCCACCACCGTGCTCGGTGGCGCCTCCACCGTCGGCACCGTGCGCCTGGGCTACGTCCATGGCATTTCCGGCTTCTGGCTGTGCGCCGCCCTGGGTCTGGGGATCATCGCCCTCAACCTGTTCCTGGCCAAGCCGCTGCTGCGCCTGAAGATCTTCACCGTCACCCAGGTACTGGAGCGCCGCTACAACCCAATGGCCCGCCAGGCCAGCGCGGCGATCATGCTCGCCTACGCGCTGATGATCGCGGTGACCTCGACCCTGGCCATGGGCACCGTGCTGCAGGTGCTGCTTGACGTGCCGTTCTGGATGGCGCTGCTGTTCGGCGGCGGCGTGGTGGTGGTGTACTCGACCATCGGCGGCATGTGGTCGCTGACCCTGACCGACATCGTCCAGTTCATCATCAAGACCGTGGGCCTGATGTTCATCCTGCTGCCGGTGTGCCTGTACAAGGCCGGCGGCTGGGACGCCCTGGTGGCCAAGCTGCCGGCGGCCAGCTTCAGCTGGACCACCATCGGCTGGGACACCATCATCACCTACTTCCTGATCTACTTCTTCGGCATTCTGATCGGCCAGGATATCTGGCAGCGCGTGTTCACCGCCCGTGACGAGAAGGTCTGCCAGCGCGCCGGCACCACCGCCGGTATCTACTGCGTGCTGTACGGCCTGGCCTGCGCCCTGATCGGCATGGCCGCCCATGTGCTGATGCCGGACCTGGCCAACCCGAACAACGCCTTCGCCGAGATGATCAAGGGCCAGTTGCCCGAGGGCATCCGCGGCCTGCTGATGGCCGCCGCCCTGGCCGCGATGATGTCCACCGCCAGCGCGGGCCTGCTGGCCGCCTCGACCACCCTGACCGAAGACCTGCTGCCCAAGCTGCGCGGCGGCAAGCAGTCGAGCCTGGGCATCAACCGCCTGTTCACCCTGCTCACCGGCCTGGTGGTGCTGGGTATCGCCCTGGCAGTGAACGATGTGATCAGCGCCCTGACCCTGGCCTACAACCTGCTGGTGGGCGGCATGCTGATCCCGCTGATCGGCGCGATCTTCTGGAAACGCGCGACCACCGCCGGGGCCATCGCCAGCATGTCGCTGGGCTTCGGCACCGCGCTGTTGTTCATGTTCAAGGACGGCCTGGAAGCCAACTCGCCGATCTACTACAGCCTGGCCATCGGCCTGGTGAGCTTCGTGGTGGTCAGCCTGGCTTCGCGCAAGCCGGTGGCGACGGTGAACCTGGCCTGAGGCCAGATCCCGGGGCAACAACGCAAAAGGCCGCCGCATCGATAAGATGCGGCGGCCTTTTTGTCAGGGGTCAGCGCCGACGCGGCTGGCGCTTGCGCTGTTCTTCGTCGGTCGGGATCGGCACCGGCTGCAGCGGTGGCGGGAGCAGCCCCAGGGCGACGGCGAGGTCATGGAGCCAGTTGTACATGCGTTCGTTCATAGTGCCCCCTTGACGGGTCAGCCTCACGGTCAATCAAACTTGCGATGCGTCATACAGATCATAGACCTATGTCCTGTATTGCGCATGCCTCTGTTCCTACACATAGGGGCGATTTTGACCCGGATCAAGCGCAGACGGCAGCTTCCGACGGTCGGTTAATCGTTTCGCTTTGTTGCAAGTCGATCCAGGCCTGCAGATTCGCCCCGCGTTTTTCCTGGCGCCACATCAGCCAGGTCATCGCCTGGTCGAACGGCGCCTGCAGCCGATGCGCCCTCACCTGCTCGCGACCCGGCAGGCTGTCGAGCATGGACTGCGCCATCAACGCCACCCCGGCCCCGGCGATCACACAGGCCAGCATGCTCTGGTACGACTCGATCTCCATGACCCGCCCCATGGGCGTGTGGGCATGGGCGTACCAAGCTTCCAGGCGCATGCGGTACGAGCAGCCCTGGCGGAAGGTGAACACCGCCTTGCCGGCGACATCCCTGGCACTGTGTACCACCGGGTGCTCGGGGCTGGTGATCAGCACCAGGGTTTCCTCGCACAACGGCACGCCATCGAGCCCTGCCAGGTTGAGCGGGCCGTCCACCAGCGCCGCGTCCAGCCGATGGCTGAGCACCCCCTCCAGCAGCTCGGCACTGGGCGCCGCCTGCACTTGCAGGTTCACCGCCGGGTAGGCCTGGTGGTAGCGCGCCAGCAGCGCCGGCAAATGAATGGCTGCCGTGCTGTACATGGTGCCCAGCACGAAATCCCCCGCCGGCTGGCCGCCCTGCACCGCGGCCAGGGCCTCATCGCGCAGGTTGGACAGGCGGTGGGCGTAGTCCAGCAGCACCTTGCCGGCCGGCGACAGCTGCAAGCGCTGGCGCTCGCGCAGGAACAGCTCCACCCCCAGTTGCTCCTCGAGCTGGCGCAGACGCGTCGACAGGTTCGACGGCACCCGGTGCAATCGCTCGGCAGCGCGGGTCACCGAGCCCTCCTCGGCCACGGCCTGGAAGATGCGCAGTTGGCTGAACTCCATGAGATTCTCCAAAACAGAACAACTTGATCATCATTATTCAATTTTATTGAAAGTCAATGAACCCTACCCTGCCATCCATCGCATCCCTTCGTGCAGGAGACTTTCCATGTCACCCTTCGTGCAATTGCTGGCCAGCGCCGTGGCGCTGATGATGGCCATGGGCATCGGCCGCTTCGCCCTCACGCCGCAACTGCCCCGACTGATCGCCGAGGGCCAGTTCGACCTGACCGCTGGCGGCCTGGTCGCCGCCGCCAACTACCTGGGCTACTTCCTCGGCGCCGTGGACGCCATGTTCGCCCGCCAGCCCGCCCAGGTGCGTTTGCGCCTGCATGGAGGCCTGTGGCTATGCGTGCTGCTGACCCTGATCTCGTGGGCCGCCGACGGTTTCTGGAGCCACCTGTTGCTGCGTTTCGGCACTGGCGTGGCCAGCGCCTGGGTGCTGGTGATGATCGCCAGCCTCAGCCAGCAACTGGCCAGCGCCCATGGCCGCCAGCGCCTCGGTGCGCTGGTGTTCGCCGGGCCCGGCGTCGGCATCGCGGTGACGGGCGTGCTGGCCCTGGGTGCGCACCTGCTGGGGCTGGATTCTGCCGCCCTGTGGCTGGTCTATGGCGTCGCCGCGCTGGTCATGCTGCTAGCGGTGCTACCGTGGCTGCCACGGGCGCTGGAGCCCGCCGCCACGCCTGCGGCCGTCAACGAACAAGGCCATGGCACCGGCATCGGACGGCTGGGACTGGTCTATGCGCTCTACGGGATCGGCTACATCCTGCCGGCCACCTTCCTGTCGCAGATGGCCAGCCAGCAGTTCCATGGGCAGTGGCAAGCCGACCTGTTCTGGCCCGCGTTCGGATTGGCATCGGCGCTCGGCGTGGCCATCGTCAGCCTGCGCCGCCCTGGGCGGACCTCTGCCTGGCTGACCACCACCCTGTGGCTGCAAGGGCTCGGCGTACTGGCCTGCCTGCTCGGTGGCGGTATCGGCCTGGCATTGGGCGTGCTGCTGTGCGGCGGGCCGTTCCTGGCCTGCATGCAACTGGTGATGCAGCGCTCACGGGAGCTGGCGCCCCATGCCACACAGCGCAATGCCGGGTTGCTGACCGCATGCTTTGCCCTGGGGCAGTTGAGCGGGCCGTTGCTGGCGGCGTTGAGCAGTCATTTCAGTGGTGGATTACAGCCAGCATTGGTGTTGGCGGCGGCAGGGTTGGCCGTGGCCGGAGTGCTGGCCGTGACGGGAGGTCATTACCTGCAGGATTGCCACTCAAATGCCCGAACAGCCGGGTGATGGTGGGTTCAGTTCAGCAACAGATCGAAATCATTTGTGCCTCTCTCGACAACGTTTCATTGGCTACATTCTCCAGCACTCGCAGAGGACGCAAAATGACTGAAACGTTCCATGAATTCGACGCTGCCGCCTATCTGGCTTCTCCGGAAACCATCGCACAGTTCATGGCTGACGCATTAGAGACAGGAGATGCAGCCTACGTAGCAAAAGCCGTGGACGTGGTGGAGCGCGCCAGGGGCCGGCGCGTCTACCCTCTCATCCCACCAGCTTGCGCAACTGCTGCCGCACCCACGCCTCGGCGCTGACCATGACCACCCCGAGCAATACCATCACCGCGCCGATCACGAAGTTCAAGCTCAACGGCTCATCCAGCAGCAACACGCCGAAGGTCACCCCGAACAGCGGCGTGATGAAGGAAAACACCGCCAGGTTCGAGGCCAGGTATTTGCGCAGCAACCAGAACCAGGTCAGGTAACTGACGAACGACACCACGATCCCCTGGAACAGCACACTGCCCACCGCTAGCGGGGTCAGCGAGAAATCGGCGATCTGCCCGCTCACCAGGGCGATCAGCACCAGCCCGACAAACCCCACCGCCAGCTGGTAGAACAGCGTCAGGGTCGCCGGCGCCTCGGACAGGCGCGAGCCGCGCACCACCACCGTGGTCGCGCCCCAGGCCAGGCCTGCCAGGATCGCCAGGGCATCGCCCAGCAACATGCGTCCATCGAGGTACTCTAGGGAAACGCCACCAGCAAAGGCCAGGGCAATCCCCCCGAAGGCCAGCAGGATGCCCAGCCACTGCAACAGCCGCAGCCGTTCGCTGGGCATCATGAAATGCAGCCCCAGGGCGGTGAAGATCGGCGCGGTGTAGAGAAACACCGACATATGCGCCGCCGAGGTCAGCTTCAGCCCCTCGGCGATGAACAGGAACTCCAGGCCGAACAGCGCGCCGGCCAGCAACCCGGCACGCCAGGTGCTGCCCACCTGGCTCCAGCCTCCCCGCCAGCAGACCAGCAGCCCCACCAGCAGCGCGGCGATACCATTGCGAAACGCCGCCTGCATGACCGGTGCAATGTCCACGGCAGCGGATTTGATCAGCACCTGCTGGCAGCCCCAGATCAGGCACAGCCCCAGCATGACCTGGAAGGCGAAGGCGTCGGGGTTCTTGCGGACCGCAGTCATGGGCGGCCCCTCAGCGGGTTGAACGGCATGGCAAGGCTCGGCAGTGAGAATGGATCCCGATTATCGGGGGACCGGCCTTGCCGATGCCAGTCTAAATTGATCCGCCAGCGATCTGTGCCTTGGCCGAGACGTGCTCGAAGGTGGCTTCGTCCAGCGCATCAGCCTGTTCATCGAGCACCTGGCGTGGGTGTTCGAAGCCCGGAATGCTGCTGTCGATCAGGCTGAGCAGGCGCGAGCCACGCGGACTGAGGACGAAATTCTCGCCGTTGCCGCCTTGCGCTTCAGGCCGGCTCTCGATGAAACCCCGTTCCAAGAGGATCTTTTCGTACTCGCAGGCCTGGGCCTTGAGCTGGTTCAGATCGCCCGGCGCCTCGCCATCGGCGGCCAGCGCGGCGGCATGCTGCTCGGCATAGGGGCGTGGCGTGAAACTGTGACCGGCGCCGTTCTGCACTTCGTGCAGCAAGCGTTCGATCAAGTCCCAGTCGTATGTGCTCATGGGGTAAGCCTCCTGCTGTGGACAAGTAGGTACACAGCGTGGGACTGACAGAGGTTGCCAGGTGTTCAATCAGAAACCGAGGCCACCCCATTGCTCCTCGACGGCTAAAAGTCGTTCAGCATTTCACGTATGTACTCGGAAAAACTGTCCGCCACTTGATGCGCTTCACGGCTTACCGGGTCGATATCGACAACCACCCAGCCATTGTTCGTATCGAACCCCGAGCAGTACCCCTGCATGTCATCCCCGAACAGGAGGATGCCGTCCAGGGGGAGTTCATCATCTTCATCGTAGATCTGGTCTGGCGTCAGCAGGCCCTCATACAACATGTAGGCAGCCTTACCCACTTCACCCCAGCCAAGCTCCTTCATGAAGGCAACATAATCGGCCGGCACTTGCGAATGATCGGCAGTCAGTGCCGCGAGCACCTGCGCATTGACTGTCTTCAGTTTTGCAAGCAGGCCGGATGCCTTGTCCGGCTGCAGATCTTCATACCTGTCCACGACCGCTCCTTCCATATCACGAATCAGCCGAAACTCGATCACGACAACGCCGGGGTGGCGAACATGCTTTCTGCCCCGGGCTTAGCACCTATACAAATCGTAAAAATACTCGTTGATACATTTCCCACTCAACACTTGTTTCGAATTGAAATCCAAGGTTTGAGAGACGACAATTCCTGCTCTCAGGAAACTCCGAGCAAGTTTCTCATCAGCCGGAAGTGGGCGGTTGAGGGATGCCGAAAAGCCCGATTTTCAGCCGCTGATTATTGGATAACCAAGGCAAAGCCTTGGTTTTCTGCCCTCACGGGCGCACCTCTCCCGCAGCAGGCAATCATTGCCGGCGCACCATCCACAGATTCGACAGGGCAAACAGCGTGGTCAGTTGCGCCGTGTTCTTGGCCAAGCCACGGAAGCGGGTTTTCACATAGCCGAACTGACGCTTGATCACACGAAATGGATGTTCGACTTTCGCTCGCGTCTGCGCTTTGACCTTCTCGATCTTGCGTCTGGCTTTGTAGAGCACGCTGCGTTTGCTCAAGTGCTTGTAGGTACTGCGGCGGGCTGCGACCTGCCAGACCACCGGCCGCCCTTCATGCTCCGGTCGCTTCTCTACGCCGGTATAGCCCGCATCGGCACAGATAACATTTTCGTCGCCATGCAGCAGGTGAGCGACCTCCGTTACATCAGCCACATTCGCAGCTGTGCCGTGGACGTGGTGCACCAGGCCCGATTCAGCATCGGCACCGATATGCGCCTTCATGCCAAAGAAGTACTGGTTGCCTTTCTTCGTCTGATGCATCTCGGGATCGCGCTTGCCGTCCCTGTTCTTGGTCGAACTGGGCGCGTGAATGATGGTGGCATCGACAATGGTGCCCTGGCGCAACGACAGGCCCTTGTCTCGCAGGTAATGGTTGATGGTTTCCAGAATGCCCGCCGCCAGTTCGTGCTTCTCCAGCAGGTGCCGGAAATTCATGATGGTCGTGTCTTCGGGGATCGGAGCGCTGAGCGTCAGCCGAGCAAACTGGCGCATCGAAGTGATCTCGTACAGCGCCTCTTCCATGGCTGGGTCGCTCAGCGAGAACCAGTTCTGCAGCAGGTGAACACGCAGCATGGTTTCCAGTGGATACGGCTTGCGGCCACCGCCAGCCTTTGGATAGTGCGGCTCGATCAACGCCACTAACCCACTCCACGGAACCACCTGCTCCATCTCGGCCAGGAAACGCTCGCGACGGGTTTGCTTGCGCTTACCGGCGTACTCGAAATCGGAAAAGCTCATCTGACTCATGGAATGGCGGGCTTGTAGAGGGCAGTTGGACGGAGGGCTATTTCAGCACAGGTCAGATGGCCTGTGCTGACTTGATCGGAGAATCCCTAGCTCCTTTGGCATCATCAGGTTTCTATGCGCCTCAAAAACTCGGCCATCGCTTGCGGATCGCGCTCCGCAAGTTCTTCAATCAGATCTTCGGCTGCCCAGTGCAGAATCATGTCTCCCCCATCCCCTGCTTTGCAGATGATGAGATCACCTGATAAGGTAGAGTCAACAACATTGACCTCTCTATCACTAAGTGCCATAAGACCACCGTAACCTTCATAGGGAATAACCCAGTAAAAGCGCTCATTCCCTACCCAGTAAATCCCAAATACCTGCACAGGCTCAGCCCGCCCAATTTCTCGAACAATCATATCCACATCACTCAATAGTTCTTCCAGGTTGCAGCACAGGTGGAAGCTGCTGCGGCGTTGTGATTTTCATATCATATGCCTTGTCGATCACAGAGTTATATTGGTAGTGAATAGTAACATTCTCCCCATTAGGTAGACGATGACTAACTTCCATTTTTCTCCACCCTTCACTTCGCGGAAAATCTTTATCACCTGCCAATTTAGTATCACGACCCGCTGAAGGATTATCTATCACTCTATTCCACAAAATCTGCTCATTCAGGTCTCTAGGCCCCTTGGACTGATAGCTCTTAGCTGTTGAATGAGTTGCATAGTTTGGAAGACCAGCAGAAAACTCATCCGCCGCATTATCCCGACCATAGTGTTCTCTATTAAGCTTAGACCTTTCAGCAACAGAATGTGGACTGTATGGATCATCCAATACACTGGGCTTACCACCACTGAATCCAGCTGTACCTCCATCTTTCGCACCATTAATGACACCCCTCCCGCCCCCTGGCAACTCCACAGGAGTAGTCGTTGGCTTTTTGGCCTCATGCCCACCACTCCCTTTGCGCCCCGAGGCAACACCCAGAATCATGCTGCTGATGGGCGAAAAAGGGGACAGATTTATTTTCTATACTCTAGATTCGACCTGCCCTGCATGACTGTTCGACCCCTTCTCCACTACAGGATCGAAACTAGAGCAGGAAAAATAAATCTGTCCCCTTTTTCGCCCAAAGATAAGGAAAATCACTATTTACATCACCAACTTTCTCAAACACCAAACTGGTCACGACCTCACTCCTCTAAACCCAATAAACTTACCACCCGGCTCCCAACTTGCAGCTCTACCATCTGGCAATGTATAAGTCACCCAACCTGCTGGTTAGCGACCTCCCGCCCCCGAGCTCCTAGTACCCCCTTTGAGTATTTAGTCTACAGCCGCACTGCCCACCTCACTCAGTTGAGTATCTGCTCTATACGTCTTTCTAAGCGCCGCAGTCGAATCAAACCCAAAATATTCTGGATGCTTTGTAACAGGCAAAAAGGGACAGATTTATTTTCTATACTCTAGATTCGACCTGCCCTGCATGACTGTTCGACCCCTTCTCCACTACAGGATCGATAGTAGAGCAGGAAAAATAAATCAGGAAAAATAAATCCGCCCCCTTTTTTCTTTTTGCACCATTAAATCATGCCAATATTCCGCAACACTCCCTCACTTACAAATTCTAACCCACCAGCTTCCACCTTGGATCCGTCTATGTAATGGGAATGACCACAGACGTCACATTGGTAAGCCAGTAGCCCGTTATGCCTACCTATAAAGACGCGCAGCCCAGTAGACTCACACCTAGGGCATTATTTATCAACTTCAACAGTTATCAAGGCCTCGATTGTATCGCGTAGAAACCGCGCTATAGACTCAACGTCCTTAGCCTGATGTCCCAGAATGACCTTTTTGAAGCGTGTTATATCACTAGGTAAAAATGACGAATAATCAACAGGCATCAAACTTTCATTTACATTTGAAAACTCATCGACTCCATAAATCAAGAACGGCTCAACAGTAAAACATTTATAGTTACCTCTGACCCACAAAAGAATAACCCCAAGACCCCCTCTTAACGATGACTCTTCACTAAGCAGCATCACAGCCAACTGAAGCTCACGCCACACATGCACAGGGAGAGACCTCATTAGTTCATCAACTTAACCGGGAATGTACTTATCAAGTTACCGGCCTTATCAGTGAACACCTTTATCACTAAAGTAGCGCAAAGGGGACAGGTTTATTTTCTACACTCTAGATTCGACCTTCCCTGCATGACTGTTCGCCCCCTTCTCCACTACAGGATCGAAACTAGAGCAGGAAAAATAAATCTGTCCCCTTTTTCGCTTTTCGCCACCAGGAACCGAAATTAGAGCAGTAAAAATACATCTATCCCGGATGGCCTACTATTCCTTTTCTTCAAGATAGGGCCAATATTCTGCCCCTTCATCCTTTCTTACCCAAACTCGACCGCATGCAGGACAAGCAATAACCTCTTTACCAACTACATCTATACGATCAAAAAACTCATCAAAAGGGATTCTTCCTTTATCAGCTCGCCCCGCCAACTCATACAACAACTTATTTGGAACGAGAGTGAACTCCTCTGAAACAGGAGAACCAACCAAGCTAATGACATGAGTGCATCGACATCGAAACTTAGCCATTTTTACCTCCCTAACAAGCTATTAATAGCCTGCCTATCTAACGCAACAGAACGCAAAAGGGTACAGATTTATTTTCTATACTCTAGATTCGACCTGCCTTGCATGACTGTTCGACCCCTTCTCCACTACAGGATCGAAACTAGAGCAGGAAAAATAAATCTGTCCCCTTTTTCGCTTACACAAGAATTTTGGCATTCTGCTTTTCCACTATCTGGTCTATCGAAGCGTGTCACCGTTATGCAGAACCACTTAAACAACCACCCCAGAGATATAACATACAACCTGATACCGGTGCTAATATCCACACCAGCATTTGGCATCTTTGAGATGCCATAACCCTATTCCGCGCAGCATACGGTCAAACACCTTCCAGAAGCGCCTGAAGCTTTAGTGGGTCAGCAATGCTGCCAAAGGGCAAAGGGGATTGATTTATTTCCCACAATTGTTACAGATCCATCATTCAAATGGATGCTCTCTTACATAGGCCTGCAAATCCTCGAGTGCTATACCCGGTGCACCTGCAGCCAACCACAGCTGAAACTCTGCAGGGTAGGGTGATAGCACTTGGCCATCAGCGATCTGAGACTTCGTCACCTCTCCATACCGCGTGACAAATCTGAGATGCGTTACAACAAGCACCCAGATTCTTCTCAGCCAAGGTGATTCCGGTACTCCCTGTGAAGCATCGGTCAGGTACGGAGACTCCCCCTCGACGAAAGCGAGAAGATCGCCCGCCCTGCCCGCCTTAATCAAAGCACGAATCAACTCAGCCTTTTCCATAATACCCTCTAATATCGGAATTTAACCGAATAACTTGATGTCACCTCGACATTCTTGAAACCGAGCGAGGACATTGTTTTACCTAGCGGAGTACCCCATACCGCCTGATCAGCCGGCAGGCCTGCGTCCCGGGCAGTTTGGTAGGCTTCTCGATTATCATTCCCCAGTGTCGCGGACACCTGCTTAACACGTGTCGGCCCGACCTCTTCAATCGCCCGAGATATCAGTTCTGTGCCAATATTCCTACCCTTTACGGTTGTGCCATACCAGTCTATGAACAAACCCGTTTCTGGTGCAAAACGTGCCACCAAGTCGGTGTGCGCAAACTTGCTATCCACTACCACTCCATTCTTATCGAACTTCTGACGTGCTGACAACTCAATCTCCAGCGCACCATTAGGTTTATTGACTATGCTGGTGTCAAATTTTATACCACTTCTATCTGCAGGTTTAAAATCGTAGCCAGTGTTTTCATTGAACACCAGCCCTGGGTTTTGCTGATGCTCCGGGGTGACATAGGTGCCGCTACCTGACTGCCCATCAAGCTGTTTGCCGCCGGTATGTGGCGTCGTGACGACCTGCCCACCTTCACCATACCCGCCACTACTAGGGTTCCTCCCCTCCCCCTCAATCCGCGAGCCCTCGTACTGCTTGAGTCTCGGATCAAGCACATGGATCGGCAGCCCTTGCTCTTCGAGGACAACCTCGACCATGAGCCTGACAATCCGCGCTCGCTGGTTGTAATCGCTGACGTTTGCCTCAATCGAATCAATCGCACTCGAAACTGCAGCCTGCATTTCTGCCTGACGCTCTGGTGCAAGTTGGCTAACACCCAGGGCAGTAGCCAGTGCCCCCATCAACACATAACCGGCATAGGCCACCGGGACGAAATTCTGCTGCCCAGGTTTCTGCCCGTTCAGTTTCGCCATGTCATTGAGGATCTTCGCCACCCTGGCCGGGTCCTCGCCGGACACCTCGGTCAGGCGTTGGGCAACGATATCGAACGCCTCGCTGTTCTGATTGCCAGCAATACGACCGAGCAGCGACCTGACGACGTTCGAGCGCGTCTGTTCGTAGCGACTGCCCAGTTGACGATAAATCTCGCGCGTAGCTAACCCGAAATTCACTGAATCAGGGTTAGTGCCAACAGCCAGCGCCGCGGTCGCAAGGAACACGTCACCTAGTTTGTTAAGAGCCTCTTCACTGTTCTCCCCATACTTTGCCGCGCTGTCTTTCCACTGCTGCAGCGTCTGGACGGGATTCATCACCGCGTGGGTAGAGGACCCAGTCGCATAAAGATCGGTGCGCGACTCATGATCCCGCGTGATCTCGTAAGCCTTGTCCAGATCCCGATTCAACCCGACAGTGGAGTCCTTACCCGTCTCCGCATCCTTGCGCACCGTGATATCACCCGCCCCCACGGTGGCACGGACAATCTGCTCGCGGTCCTTCTCGTACTTCCAGCCACTGACGCTCCAGCCGTTCTCGCCTTTGTCACCCTTGCCCGTCTGGCTGCTGTCCTGCTGTGTTGCTGCATTCCCTTTTTTCCAGGTACCACCGACGTTCAGGTAATAGCCGCTTTCCTGGTCCTTGCCGGCGATATCGCTGTGGCCCAGCGTGCCGGTGTCGAGCTTGAGGTTGCCGTTGTCAGCGGCGATCAAGGCACCATCGAGCTGGGTGTGGTTTTCGCTGCGGATATCCACCTTGTCCCGAGCGGTGATGCGGGTCTGGTTTTCTACCCACTCGGTCTCGCCCCTGGTCTTGCCCTTGCCAACCGAGCCACTGATACCCGAGCCCGGGCCTACCGTGACGGTGGCACTCAGGTCGAACTCCTTGCCCTTGACCTTGCCGGTGTCAATGGCCGAGGCCACGTTCAGGTCGCCCCCCACACGGCCGATGACTTCGTCCCCGCGCACCTGGGCACCCTGGACGTTGGTGTCCTTGCCGCTGCTGAACTTCAGCTGGTCGCCCGCGTAGACATAGGCCTCCTGGTGACGCTGGGCATCGCGCTCCAGCGCGCCCTTGCCAAGGTTGACGCTGGCATAGATACCTACCCCTTCCGAGCCGAACGCCAACCCGACTTCACCACCGCCGCTGCGACGGTTTTGCTCGTAGTGCGAGTCATTCTGTGCGGCGCGGATGTTCAGGTCATTGCCCGCAGTCAGGTCGATGTCACGCCCGGCCTTGACCTGCGAGCCGACGATGTTCAGGTCGTGGCTGGCGTCGAGCTTGATATCGCGTCCCGCGTCTAGCTGGGTCGGCGTCGAGTTGCCCTGGGTGCCATTAACACCCGCAGCGCCATGGCTGGCGCCGATGCCCACCTTGATGCCGCCACTGGTACCACCGTGAACCCCGGCCCAGTTCTGCGACTCACGGGTCTTCTGGGTGCTGCTGCCGTGGGCGACATCGATATTGATGTCGCGCCCCTTGACGTCGATGTCCCGCCCGGCCTGCACCTGGCTGCCTTTGACATTGACGTCGTTGCCAGCCTGCAGCTTGATATCGTGGCCGGCCTCCAGGCTGGAGCCACGGTTGCTTTGCTCGATGCTGGTCTGCTGGTTCTTCTGCGAACTGTTGCCGATCTTGAGATCGCCGGTTGGCCCGGCAAGGAACTGGTTGATGCCGTCAATGGCCTGCAGGGTGCTGGCGACCTTGCTCACGCCATTCTCGCCCTTGCCGGCGTTGCTCACCGCGTCCTTGGTGCGGCCGAAGTTATGGTTGATCGAAGCCCCGGCACCCTGTGTCGCATACTCCCGCTCCTGCTCGTGGATACGGGTTTCACGCGCTGCGTCGATATTGATGTCGCGGCCCGCGCCCAGGCTGATGTCATGGCCTGCGATCAGGTCGGAGCCGGTCTGGTTGATATCACGCCCCGCGTTGACATCCAGGTCCTGGCCGGCCTTGATCTGACTGGAAGAGGCCAACTGTTCGCGCAAGCGATCCTTAGCCACTTCCTTCTCGACACCCACGAACACCTTGATCCCGTTGTCGTCGGCACTGGTAGTCAAACCGACCTTCGAGGTTTTTGACCAGGTCTTGCTGTCGCTCTGGTTCTCGGCGGCGGCCACGTTGACATCACGTCCCGCGTTCAAGCTGACATTGCGACCGGCATTGACACCACTGCCCAGCAGGTTGATGTCGCGCTCGGCCTGGAGCGAGGCATCACGCACCGCCAGGACCTGACTGCCGACACTGGTACTGCTGCGTGCTTCCTGCCCGGCTTTCTTCGCCGAGGCTAGCGAGACGGACGGAATGACGACGATGCCGGGGGAAACCGACATGCCGATCTTTTTCTTGTACGAGTCGCTGTGGCTATAGGCCGTGTCATTGGCCGACACCAGGTTGACGTCACCCTCTTTGTCGATCAACCCCGCACGCAGCTCGACGTCCTTGCCGGCATTGGCCTCACTGGCGCGCAGGCGCACATCGCTGCCTGCGGCGATGACGATGTCGTTACCCGCATCCAGCTCGCTGCCGACCTGAGTGGCGTGGGTCTGCAGTTGGCTCTTGCCGCTCTTCGACAGGCCCAGGAAGCCGGACTTGGTCTTCTTGCTGTACTCGCCGTGCTCCTCGACGCCGGACAGCACCGCCACATCGCCGGTGGCACCGAGCATGACATCGCCGCCGGCCTTGAGCTGGCTGCCGATCACCGAGACATCGCGGCCACCGTCCAGGGCGATGCCGCCGTCGTCCTTCTTGCTGACGTTGACGGTCAGGTCGCCACCGGCCTCGATCACCGAGGCAACGTTGGTGCTGTGGTAGCTCTCCTGCTGCTTGGAGCTGCCGCGACCAAACGAGCCCTTGCTCTTCTTCAGGTAGTACGAAGCGCTTTCGTTCTGCTCGGAGGCGATGGTCAGGTCGCGCTCGGCATCGATATCGACAGCGCCCTTGCCCTTGACCTGGCTGGCGACGATGGCCATGTCCTGGCCCGCGGACAGCGAGACGTCGCCACCGGCCTTGACCGTGGTCGAGACCTGGGTGACCTGGTCATTGGACTGGGTGACCTTCTTGCTGCGGCTGAAGCTGTGGGCTTCGTTGGCGGCGGAGGTCAGGTTCAGGTCCTCGCCGGCGGCCAAGGTAAGGTTGCGGCCCGCGTCGATCTGGCTGGCCACGGCGGTGAGGTCGCGGCCGGCGCCGAGGCTCAGGTCGCGACCGGCGCTGACCGTGGCGCCGTGCTGCTGCACCGTGCTGCTGCGTTGGCGATCGGTGTAGAAGCCTTGACGTTCCTCGACCGACAGCAGGCTCACATCACGACCGGCACTGAGCGACAGGTCGCCGCCGCTCTGGATCACGCTGGCGACGTTCTTGATGTCCTGCCCGGCCTTGAGGCTGAGGCTGTTGCCGGCCTCGATACGCGCGGCGCTTTCAAGATAATCCTTCTGCTCACGCACGCCGCCGTAAACGATGTCCGTGCGCGTGAGGTCGCGTCGGTTGATCAGGTCACCGTTGATGGCGGTCAGGCTGACGTCACGACCGGAGACGATGCCACCGGCACTGTTGACCAAGCTGTTGCCGGCCAGCAGGTCCAGGCGCTCGCCGGCCTGGACCAGGCCGGTGTTGGTCAGGTCCTTGCCGGCGGTGGCGCTGAGGTTGCGCGAGGCACGCAGCGTGCCTACGTTGTCGAGATTCTCCCCGGCGATCAACTGGACGTCCTGCCCCGCGATCAGCGCACCGTCAGGCGCCAGTCGACCATTGGCATGGGCCAGGTACAGCACTGGCGCAAGTACCTGCTCACCATTGATCTCGCGTGCTTCGAGCCAGACGATATCGTGGGTCAACGCCGCGACCTGGGCGGAGGTCAAACCGACACCCAGGCTCAGGTTGAGCTGGTCCTTGCTGCGGATGGCATTGTCCATCAGGTGCTTGTACAGCTGCTCGCCGGAGGTCTGGCCATCGATGAACTGCTGGCCGGTGCGAGCCACCACCGCCTGCTGGATCAGGCGTTGCTCGTAGAAGCCGTCACCCAGACGCTTCCAGCTCTTGTCCGGATCGAAGCCCAGGTTGCCAAGCAGGTAATCGGAGCTCATGAACTGCTTGAGGTCGGTCAGCACCGGATTGGTTTCGATCAGATACTTGTGCGGCTTGCTCGTGTACTGGCTATCCGGCAGGCGAGTGACGCCCGCAATCCAGGGGCGAGCGCCGATACCCGGCACCTGTGCCACCAGCTCGGCGGCCAGCGCACCTGCGCTCGGTGGGGGAACGTAGCTATCCACGGCCTCGCCCGCAGGCGCATTGACCCCGATGACACTGGCCTTGGCAGCCGACTCGACACGTTGGTGGGCAACGCGATCGATTGCCTGCTCACTTCCTCTGGACGCGGACGCATCCATTGCCTGGATCGAGCCTGGTCGGGAACTGGCCAGCACCTCACGCTCATGCGAGGTGACAGTGGCGTTGCCCAATGTCCAGCGCTGGGCGGTGCCAGTGGCTGTGTCGCTGCCTTTGCCACTCAGGCGGAACAGGCCATTCTGCCCGGCTGGCAGGCTGAAGCCTGGCAGGGTGGTGGGATCGACCTGTCGCTGGGCCAGATCAGGTGGCAACTGCGCATTCAGGTTGACCACCGTGGGCTGCGTCACGCTGGATACCTGGGTATCGAACGAGCGATTGCCGGTAGCCGCTGCCGCCCTGTTCACAACGATATTGCTGATGCTGCCTGCGGCAGTGAGCTTGGCCGTCCCGGCGGCCTGAATGACCGCTGGAGCGATGAACTTCTGATCCGGCTGGACCACGGGCTCTGCATCGATGCCGTAAAATACCCCGGGGTCGAACTTCGCGACCAGTTTGTTGAAGGCGGCTTCATCAAACGGCCCGGAACGTGGGTGGGCCTGGTTGTAGGCGTTTACTTCGTTGATCAACTGGAAGAAATACGCTCTGGGGATCTTGACTCCAGCCCCCACCTCTCTGCCAACGGTTCCCGACCTGGAACGCTCACCCTCGTTGGTAATGCTGCCGGCCGTGATGGTGAGATCATTGCCCGCCGAGATCACACTTCGAGAATTGAGAACGCTGTCCCCACCGATGGTCAGGTTACGCCCGGCAGCCAGGGTTGCCGTTGGCGAATCTTCCAGCACCACGGTTTCCTGGGTCTTGTAGATGTGCACCGGCCCCCTCACCCGCGGCCCTTTGCAATGCTGGACGCAGTAGATGGTCATGTAGCCATCGGTGATCTGGTGGCTGGCCCTGAACTTGTCGCGTTTGTTGACGAAACTGGATGCCTGCAGGTTGATGTCGCCGGCCGCCTCGACAGTGCCGGAGCTGTTCAGGAAGGTTGCCGCAGAACTACCCGCGGTGACGCCGGCAACCAGCAGATTGCCCAGGCTGTACACATCCGCGTAGCGATTGCTGAAATCGGCGGTGCTAATCGTCATGTCCCGCCCACTGAACAGCAAGCCTCGACTTCCGTCGGCAGCCTGGTCGTTGTGGACGGACTGGGCGATCAAGTTCAGGTTGCGTGAAGCGGCCAATGCACCGTAGTTGGACAGGCTGCCCGCGTTGATCGTCAGGTCATTGGCCGCCGACAAGCGCCCAAGGTTGCTCAGCTGGTTGCCGATGTTGACCACAATGCTGTCGCCACCGGCGATGCTGGTGGCGGTGCCTAGGCTCATCTGCGCCGCAGTCAGGGTCATGTTCCCCAGGCTGGTCAATCGGCCGTTGCCCGAATAGGCACCACCCAAGGTCAGGTTCAATGTGCCATCGCTGGCAATCAACCCGTCATTGAGCCAGTTGCCGCCCGTGCCCAGCAACGCCTTGGTCGCCAGCAACTGCCCGCTCGAGGTCTGGCTGAAGTTGTTGACATTGAGGTTGAGCGTGCCGGCTTGCAGCACGCTGCTGTTGACCCAGCTGTCGGCACTGAGATTCAGGGTGCCATGCGTCAACAGGCGACCTCCCGCCGCCATGACCTGCTGGCTGCTGACACCGAAATCGCCATTGCCGACGTGTGCGATGCTGCCCCCGGTGTTCACCAGATCGCCGATGACCAGGGCAAGATCGGTGTTGGCGGTTTCCACGGTTCCGTTTCGGTTATCCAGCACCCCGCCAATCTGGAATCGCGTTGTGCCGCTGTTGCCCAGGGCACGCAGTTTCCCCGCCTGGTTGTCCAGGCTGGCGGCCGTGATGGCGAAAGTACTCACGCTTTCGACGATGCCGCCAAGGTTGTCCAAGGCACCGCTCAGCCCAATGTCGATACGCTGGCCGACCATCTCGCCGCGCGCGTTACCACCGTTGAGCAAGCTGGTGCCGATGACCTTGAGCAGGCCGCTGGCGGAGATGCCGCCGTCGCGGTTGTCCAACTGCCCGGTGCGGATCAGTGCATCACTACCCAGCGCCGCGATACGCCCGCCGTGGTTGTCGAGGTTGGCGCTCTGCACATCGATGCCCAGGGCCTGAAGGACGCCACGTTGGCCGTTGGCATCGCTGCCGTTGCGCAGCACACCGGTGGTGCGCACGCCCAGCGACTGCTTGAGGCTGGCGAGGATGCCGCCGCGGTTGTCGAGGGTGTCGGCGGTCACCGTCAGCGCGCCTTCCTGGGCGATCAGCTTGCCGACCTGGTTGTCAAACACGGCGTTTGCCTGCGCGGTGATCGCGCCCTTGGCCTGCACGGTGCCCTTGGCGTTGTTCAAACTCGCCGCCTGCAGGCTCACGTCACCCTGCTGGCTGTAGATCAGGCCATCGTTCGTGTTGCTGAGCGACCCGCTGCTGTTGAGCATGAGCGCGCCATTGGCGGCCAGGGTGCCGCGCTGGCTGTTGTCGATGCTGCCAGCCAGCACCTTGAGCAGGCCCTGGCTGGCGATCTGGCCAGCCTGGTTGTCGACCAGCCCGACGCGCTGGATCAGCAGGTCCTTGCCGGCGAACAGCGTGCCCTTGCGGTTGAGCAAATCGCCGAGCAGGTCGAGGGTCAGGGCGCCCTGGGCGGCGAGGTTGCCGTCGGTGTTGTTCAGGCTCGCGGCGGTCAGGCCGAGGTCCTGGCGGGTGGCCACGCGGCCGCCGTGGTTGTCGAGGGTGCCAGCGCTGATGACCAGCTTTTCACCGGCATCGATCAGGCCGCCTTCATGGTTGTCCAGTGCCCCCGTGATGGTCAGCTGCTGGCCGCTGCCGCTGGACAGGATACCGTTGGCGCTGTTGTCAAGGCTGTCGGCCTTGACGTCCAGGCGCTGCTGGGCGACCAGCGCGCCGCCGTCGCTGTTGCGCAGGGCGCCGGCCACGGTCACCTGCACGGCGCCGGAGCGGCTCGACAGCGTGCCTTGCTGGCGGTTGTCCAGGCTCTGGCCGGTAACGGTCAGCCCCTGCCAGCCCGAGACCAGGCCATTGCGGTTGTCGATGGCGCCGCTGGTGATGGCCAGGGTCTGTTCGCTGATCAGCTTGCCGTCACGGTTGTCCAGTTCGCTGATATCCAGGCGCAGGGCCTGGGCGGTGGAGATCTCGCCGCCCTGGTTGGAGAGCTTGGCCAGGTTGGCGAGGGTCAGTGGGCCGGCGGTGGTGATCAGGCCGGCGCCGTTGTCCAGGTCGACGCCGAGCAGGTCCAGTGCAAGGCTGCTGCCGAGCAGTTTGCCGCCGTGGTTGTCCAGGCCCTTGCTGGTAAGTGTGAGCGCGTCCTTGGCTTCGATTCGGCCACCGTCGCGGTTGCTCAGCACACCGGCATGAACCTCCAGCGACTGGCCGCCGATCAGGCCCTTGAGGTTGTCCAGGCGCTGGCTGATCTGCAGCAGCAGGCGCTGGTCGCTGAGCAAACGGCCATTGCCGTTGTCGAGTTGCTCGGCGGCGACGGTGAACGCTTGCGCGCTGGAAATCTCGCCACCCTGGTTGGCCACGCTCTTGAGATTGTTCAGCAGCAGCGACGGGGCATTGATCAGGCCGCCACGGTTATCCAGGTGGCCATGGCTCAGGTCGAGGTTCACCGAAGTGTCGCTGAACAGCTTTCCGCCCTGCTGGTCGAGGCCGGTGACCGTCGCGCTGAGTGCTTCGCGGCTGCCGACCCGGCCGCCGTCACGGTTGTCCAGCTGGCTGGCGTGCAGGTCGAGGGTGCGGTTGCTGCTGACACTGCCCTGGCGGCTGTTGTCCAGGTGGCTGGTGGTAATGGCCAGCGCGCCCTTGCTGGCAATAACACCCTTGTCAGTGTTGTCCAGGCTGGCGCTGGCCAGGG
This sequence comes from Pseudomonas sp. P110(2024), assembly GCF_057480795.1. NCBI lineage: Bacteria > Pseudomonadati > Pseudomonadota > Gammaproteobacteria > Pseudomonadales > Pseudomonadaceae > Pseudomonas > Pseudomonas sp. P110(2024). Next base: position 5,691 of record NZ_JBLIYT010000013.1, on the reverse strand, counting down.
TGATATCGCCGTCGCTCAGCAACTCGCCACCCTGGTTGAGCAGCGCGCCCGTCGTGGTCAGCTTCAGGCTGCCGGCACTGTCCAGTTTGCCGGTGCTGTTGTCCAGGCTTTGCGCAGCCATCAACAGCTGGCCCTCGGCGCTGATCAGGCCGAGGCGGTTGAGCGCCCCGCAGGTCAACGTCAGGGTCATGTCCCGTTGGCTGGTCAGGCGGCCACCGTCGTTGTCCAGGCTCAGGCCGGTCAGGGTCAGGCCGGTCTGGGCCTCGATACGTGCCTTGTTGCGGTTGAGCAGCGCCTGCAACGCGAGGGTCATGCCGGTGCCGGCGACCAGCAGGCCGCCGTCGCTGTTGTCCAGCGAGGTGGCGGTCACGCCGACGGCGGCCTTGCCGGTGATCTCGCCGCCGCGGTTGTCGATGCGATCAACTTCCAGGGTCAGCGCGCCGTTGCTGCCGAGCAGGCCCGCCTCGCGGTTGTCCAGCCCGCCACCCTTGACCTGCAACTGCTCCAGGCTGACCAGCGAGCCTGCGGTATTCACCAGCGTGGCGGCCTCGATCTCGCCGCGGCCCTTGCCGGAAATCTTGCCCTTGCTGTTGTCCAGGGTCTTGGCGTAGAGCTTCAGCGAGGTGTCGCTCACCAATGTGCCCTGGCGATTGTCCAGGCGATCATCAATGGTCAGGGCCAGACCCGCTCGGCTGCTGACTTCGCCTTCGCGGTTGTCCAGGCTGGCGGCACGCAGGTCCAGGCCCTTGGCCGAGACCAGGCCCTTGGCATTGTCCAGTGCCTGGGCAATACGCACCGTGAGAACCTGATCGCTGAGCAGCTTGCCCTGGCGGTTGTCCAGCGTATCGGCGGCCAAGGTGAAGCCTTGCGGGCTGGTGATCTCGCCCTTCTGATTGTCAACGCTGCCGAGGTTGTTCAGCACCAGCAGCGGAGCCTTGATCAGGCCATGGTTGACCAGCGCGCCCTGGCCCAGGTCAAGGGTGATCGAGGCCTTGCTCAGCAGCCGCCCGGCCTGCTGGTCGAAACCCGTGGCGGTCAGGCTCATTGCGCCATCACTGTCGATGCGGCTGTCTGCACCGGCATTGTTGACCTGGCCGGCCTTGATGGTCAGGCGGTCGTTGCCGACCACATGCCCGCTGTCGCGGTTGTCCAGCGCGCCGGTGGCGATGTCCACGGCCCCCTGGGCGCCGATCTCGCCGGCACGGTTGTCCAGACTGGCGCTGCGCAGGTCGAGGGTGCCGTCGGCGGTGATCGAACCGCGCTGGTTGTCTACCTTGCCGGTGGTGGCCAGGGTGAGCTTGCCGGCGCTGCTCAGCTCGGCGTCGCTGTTGTCGAGGCTGGCGGCGCCGATATCGAGGTCACCCTCGCTGGTCAGCAGCCCATTGCCGTTGTCGAGCGCCTGGCCCAGGCGCAGGCGTACGCCCTGCTCGCCGGACACACGCCCGTCGCGGTTGTCCAGGGTCTGGCCGTCGAGGGTCAGTTGGCCCTTGCCGCGCAGCAGTCCCTGGGCCTGGTTGATGACTTCGGCCACCGTCAGCGACAGGTCGGTTTCGGCCAGGACCTGGCCGCCGGTGTTGTCCAGGCGCTGGCCGGTCAAGCTCAACGCCTTGGCTGCGGACAGCTCGCCGCCACGGTTGTCGACGTTGTCCACGGTCAGGCGCATGCCCTGCCCGGCACCCAGCACGGCGCCCTGGCGGTTGACCAGCGAATTGCCCTTGAGGGTCAGCTTGCCGTCGGCGGACAGCTTGCCGCCGAGCTGTTCCAGGCGCGTGACCTGCCCATTGAGATCGCCACCGCTGGTCAGGCTGCCGCCGCTGTTGTCCAGGTGGGCAGCGACCAGGTCCAGGTTGCCCTTCGCACCGAAGATGCCGAGCTGGTTGAGCAGCTCGGTGCCATTGAAGCGCACCCCAGCCTGGCCGCTGACCAGGCCCTGGTCACGGTTGTCGAGCTGGTCGAGGGTCAGCGTCATCGCGCCACCACCCTCGATCTTGCCGCCGCGGTTGTCCCAGTGCTGGCCGTGCAAGGTCAACAGGTCCTTACCAACCAATCGCCCGCCGCGGTTGTCCAGCTGACCGGCTTCGATGCGCGTCGCACCTACGCCACTGAGCAAGCCTTTGTCCTGGTTGTCGAGCATGCCGCTGACCGTGACCGTCAAGGCATCGTCGCTGAGCAGCTTGCCCTGCTCGCGGTTATCGAGGCTGGCGGCGTTCAGCGTCAGGGCCTTGCCCGAGGCCAGGACACCTTGGCGGTTATCCAGAGCCTGGTCGACGGTCAGCGTCAGCGCCTGATCAGCACTGAGCCTGCCGCCACGGTTGTCGAGGCTGGCGGCGCGCAGGTGGCTGTCGCCGGCGCTGGCGATCTCACCGTGCTGGTTGTCGATAACCGCGCCACTGACCACCTGGCTTGTGAGGGTAATGCCCCGGTTAGCCAGGACCTTGCCATTGCGGTTGTCCAGGCTGCCGAGATTCAGAGCCAAGGCATCGAGGCTGGATAACTCACCGGCCTGGTTGTCGAGATGCGCCCAGGTGGCGTTCAGTGCTCCCTGGCTGGTGATCTGGCCACGATCGCTGTTGAGCAGTTGCCCACCGGTGAGGGTCATATGTCCGTCAGCGAGGACCTTGCCCTGCTGGCGGTTGTCCAGCGTTGCGGCGTTGATGTCGACATGGCGGCCGGCGCTGACGCTGCCGCCCTGGTTATCCAGGCGGCCACCCGTGGACAGCGTCAGGTCACCGCTGGCGATCAAGCGCTGGTTGCGGTTGTCCACGGCACCGGCGTTGACATTCAGGTCGGCATCGGCCACGCGGTTGCCAGCGGCGTCGATACCCGCCTGGATACCGCCGAGGTTGCTCAGTTTGCCAGCCGCGTCCAGTTGTACCGAACCTGCAGCGGTCAGCCCCTGGCGGTTGACCAACTCGCCGCGGCTGTCCAGCTGCAGTTGCTTGCCGGCATGTACCGGGCCCTGCGCATCGATGGTCTGCGCCTGCAGGCGTACGTCCCCGGTGGCACTGGCCTGGGCCATGCGCAACTGACCATTGGCATCGAGCTGGATATCGCCACCGCTGGCGATCATCCGCCCGTCGAGGCGCACACCGACACCGGCCTCGGTGCCGACCAGCCTGACCGCGCCGGCATACATGCCGCCCAGCGCGCTGGAGTCGATCGCCAGGCTCGGCTCGGCGCTGCCGTCGTCAGCACGCGCGGTGGCCGCCAAGGTGCGGGCGTCGACATCGTTGCGCCCGGCGACGATGGCCAGGTTGCGGGCCTGGATCTCGGCGTTGATCTTGGTACTGCGGGCAATCAGCTCGAAGCTGTCGACGTTGCTGGCATTGATCCCCGCGCCTTCAATGGCGATGTGGCCCTGGTCGACCTGGTAACGGGTCAGCTGGCCGTTCTCGATCACCGGCTTGCCGGTACTGAGTGTCGCCTGTGGCGTGTTGATGAAACCGCAGCCATCACAGGTAATGCCATGGGGGTTGGCGACGATGACATGCGCCCCGCGTCCGGCCACTTCGGTGTAGCCGCGCAGCTGGCTGGCGTTGGCACCGTTGACCTCGTTGAGGATGACATTGGCCGCCGCCCCCTGCAGGTTCGGGTTGCCAAGGATGATCCCGCCCAACTGGGTAGCCTGGGTACGATCGGTGGCATTGTTGAGGATCAGCCCCTGTTGACCGACGTTGTAGTCGCTGAACTGGTTGTGCGACAGCCCGCTGCCGTTGGGCGCGGCGATGTTGATGATCGGCACGCCGTTGCCCGCCTGGCCGAGGCTGGTGCCCGGCCCGCTGACCACCACGCCTTCGGCGGCCTGCGCCCACAGCGGCTGCCAGAACATGGCGTTGGCCAGCAGGAAGGCCAGGCCACGCTTGGGCAACCCGCAGAAATGATCACGGGGCTGAATTTCGGCCGAGCGTTGGCGGGCCAGGAAGGCAAACAGGCGGACGTCCATGTCAGGTCTCGTGAATCAGGCGGTCAGATGAAGAAGTCCAGGCGGAAATACACCGGGCGTTCCTTTTCGGTCAGCACGTCGGGGCGTTCCAGGCTGTGGGCGAAGGTCACGCTGGCGGCCATGTGCTGGCCGCGGGCGAACAGCTCCAGCGAATGGCTGCTGGCACGGCCGTGGTACTCGCCGTTGTAGCGATCGTTGCGGATTACCCCGAGGTCGTAACCCAAGCTCAGGCCGTACTCGGCCACCAGCGGTTGCAGCAGCGGCCAGTTCACCGGGCGGGTCCAGCGCAGGTCGTTGCGCCAGTAGCCGCCGCTGTCGCCGGACAGCGACTGGTCCTTTAGGCCGCGCACCGACGACAGCCCGCCAAGGCTGATGCGCTGCGGGCTGAACAGCACGTCCTCGCTGCGCTGGCCGGTGGCCAGGCTGCTGAAGCTCAGGCGCTCGCCGAGGAGCTGGAAGCCCTGCACGTAGCTGAGCGTGGCGCTGTACTTGCGGTAGCGCGCCACCGGCTGGCCCGGGCGTGGGTGGCCATTGTCCTGGGCGTCGAAGGCGCCGATGCCTTCCTGGGTGCCCAAGTCGAGGTTGACGAAGGCATTGCCCAGACGCCGGCCATGGTTGATGCCGAACTGCGCCTCGCTGAGACGGTTGCTGCTGCCGGCCAGGCGGCTGTCCTCGATGTAGTTGTTGGTGCGCAGGTGGGCCATGCCGGCATTGAGCGAGGTCTTGCTGGTGGCGTCGCGGTGTACCACGCGCTCGGCGCGCAACTGGTGGTTCTGGCTGTCGCCGGTCTGCTTGAAGGCAAAGCCGTTGGCCTGGGCCAGGGAGCGGTATTCGCTCTCGCTGTAGCTGTAGGTGAAGTTCCACCAGCCCCAGGGCAGGCTGTAGAACAGCACGCCGTTCTTCGAACCCTGGGTGTGGTCGCTGACCACGTCGTGGCCACCGCGCAGCATCAGCTGGTCAGCCAGGCCCAGCGGGCTGTCCCATTCCAGGCCGAGGTTGAGCATCTGCTCGCCGGTGCTGCGCTGGCCTTCGTTGTTGCGCGACAGCGAGGCGCGCCAGGGTTTCTGTTGGGTGTTGCGCACCAGCACTTCGCTGCCGCCGACGGCCTTGCCCGGGGTCAGTTCCATCTGCGCCTTGTTCGACGGCAGGCGGTTGAGCTGGTCGACCATCTGCTCGATCTCGCGCAGGTTCAGGCGCTGGTCGATAGCGCCGGGGAAGGCCATGGCCAGTTCGCGGTCGCTCAAGCCGCTGTTCGAGTCCGGGCGCAGCCCCTCCAGGCGCCCTTCCACCACCAGCACCTGCAGATGGCCCGAGGACAGGTCCTGCTGCGGCAGGTAGGCACGGCTGGTGACCAGGCCGCGACCCAGGTAATGGTCGGTGATGGCCTTGAGCAAGGCATTAAGCTGGGTGACGCCCAGGCACTGGTCGATGAAGGGCTTGAGCAGGCGATCGCGGTCGGCGGCGGACAGGCTGTCGGCGCCCTTGAGTCCAATGGTGTGGATGGTGAAGCAGCGGCTGTCGGTCGCCGGTTGCGCTTCACCGGGTTCGGCGGCCTTGCCGGGCAGGTTGCGCAGCTCTTCGAGGCGGCGCTGCTGCTCTTCGAGCAGGCGGTCCTGGCGGTCGCGGATCAGGTCCTGGTCGCCGGGTGAGGAAGTGTCAGATTTTTTGTGTGCGGGCCGGTAACGGCCTGCCGTCAGGCAGGCCCTGACTTTCACCAGGTCGGCCTGATGAACCGATCTCCGTACAAA